>JAZSRG010000173.1:0-3888 GCA_045538365.1 Clostridia bacterium | reverse complement strand
TGAAAACGGTTACGATATTCTTGGTTGGGATCTCTCAATCGTTGAATACGACGAAGAAGGAAACAAGAACGTTCTTGAATATTATACTATTATCAAGAAAAACCGTGAGTTCGAAGGCGAGAACTTATTAAATGAAGATATCGTAAACGCAATCATCTCTTGGGGCTCTATCGTAAATAACCGCGTACAAGGCGATAGCGTTACTTACGTTAAAGAAAATGAAAACCACTTAATTAGTTTTGGTTCATTCAATATTATTGACAGAAAAGGCTTTGAAAATAACATTATCTTCAAAATGCCTTCCGTTAAGTCTGATATGGATGCAGGTATTACCCGTCGCGTAGAAGTTAAAGCGCTTTACGAAAAGAACGACGCAGTAATAAGAGAAACTGTAACTCAAGAATATGGTCCTGAGTGGCAAGCAGCGTTTGACAAGACTTTCTCAACTGGTATGCTTATATTAGGTTTGTTCGCTTTGGGAACTGTTATTCTTATCGTAATTAAGATAATAGTTGTTAGAAGAAAAGCGGCAAAGAAAAAACGTGAAGACGAATTACTTAAGCAAAACGACGAGAAAGAAATTTGTTTCGGCGCATCAATGCACGAAATTGACGCTCAAAACGATACCAATGATGCTGAAAAGCAGAATAATGATAAATAAGGAGTGAAAAGTTATGAAAATGAAAAAGTTATTAGCAATTTTAATGTGTGCTATACTTGTTTTCTCCGTAGTAGCATTTGCAGCCTGCGGTGAACCTGAGAACCCCGGTCCTCAAGGACCTGGTGGCGGTGGAGCATATAGCGCAACTGACCCCCAAGGCAGACAAGTAGTTAAAGTAGGTTTCGCTGAAGCCGGTTTCGGTAGCGCAACCGTTCGCGCGCTCGTTAAAAAGTTTAACGAAACTAACGCAACTTACTTTATGGATTTGACCGTTGCTGCAGCAGAAGAATTCTGCGCAACTGCAGAAAACGACCTTAACGCAAACACCCCCAAAATGGATCTTTATTTCTTATCAGAAATTTACTGGAAACATTTGGCTCTTAAAGGTTATCTCGAAGACTTACAAGAAGTTTACGACGCGCCTTTCAATAGCAATATGAGTATTCAAGAAGCAATGTTTGACGACTCTCGTGAAAACTGCTATGCATTAGGACTTGACAAGAAAAAACACTTCTTCTCCATTAACGCAACTGCATCCGCATCAGCACTTATCGTAAATATGAGCGTAGCAAACTTCTATGAAAATAGTGGCAAATGGGGTAGCAGTAAGAAAATTTCTCAAGTTAAAACTGTTGCAGAACTCAACCAATGGGTAAACAAGATTGAAACTCTTTCCAAGACCAATCCTTATCCTTACGGTGACGGTGGACAAGGCGAAGTTAAAGGTTGGGTATATCCCGGTCAATACATGACGTATTGGGATTCCTTCATCGATACGTGGTGGGCGCAAGTAGAAGGTATTCATACTTACCGTTCATTCTTCGAGATGGCAGAACCTGCAGTATTCAACCAAACTGGAAGACTTAAAGCATTAGAAGCATTTGAAGACCTTAACCTTGCAGCGCACTCTTTGGACTGTTCTGCAGACGACCACATTAAATCACAACAAAAATTCTTGTCAGGTCGTGCAGCGCTTATTCCTAACGGAACTTGGATTTCTTACGAGTCCGCAGGCGTTATCGCTGAATACGGTACTGAAATTAAGATGATTTACGTTCCTAAGGCAACCAATACTTGTAACGATAAGTACATCAATAACGCAGCATCTGGTTTGACCTGTATTCCTACTAAATCAAGTGACGCAGCAAAAGCAGGCGCTAAAGAATTCTTGAAGTTCTACTTCAGAGAAGAAAACTATCCTACCATGTTCACCAAAGAAACCGGTTCTTTGACTGGCTTTGACGGATATGATGGTGAAGCAAGTTACGTTGACTCTATTATGGACGACCTTAGCGTATTCGCTCAAGACTGTATTAACTTGGTTAACGGCGCTAACGCACTCGTTTCTGCAAGACCTAACAACTTCGACGCGCCTAACTACTTGATGTTGTCTTCTGGTACTACCAACGCTTGGCCTGCAGGAAAGAACTATACCGGACTTATTGATAAAGAAGATAGTGTAACGGCACAAACCGTATTTAATGATTCACTTAAACAAGCACAAAACGAATGGGAAATCTGGTTACAAAAAATATCTTAATTAATTTATAATGAAAAGTAGGAGAAAATATGAAAACTAAAAACAAGAAAAATACCAATACGAAATTCATTATAGGTATGATGATATGGCCGATATGCCACTTCTTGTTCTTTACCATATTCATCAATGCGATGACGCTTGTAATGTCTTTCTATAGGTATTCAGTTACCGGTGATCAACTTTGGTACGGTTTAGGAAACTACACCTACATTATCCAAAGTATATTTTCGGGAGGATCAATTGGAGTTTCACTTTTGAACTCACTCTCGTTCTTACCGCTTAACTTATTTATAATGGTTCCTTTGCCCGTATTCTTCGCGTACTTTATGTACAAGAAGATATGGGGTTACAAGGTGTTCCGTGTTATTTACTTCTTGCCGAGTATTATTTGTATCGTTGTACTTATTATGGCGTTCAAATATATGTTCGACGACACGTTCGGCCTTGTAACGTTGTTATTCAAGTCTTTAGGACTTGAGAGTTGGATTCCTGACGGAGGATTCTTCGGTACGCATATATCGTCTTACGCAATGTTGTGGTTATACACTGTTTGGGGCGGACTTGGTCACCAATTGGTTATTATCCAAGGTTCAATGCTTAGAATACCGAAGTCCGTTATCGAGAGTGGTAAACTTGACGGCGTAGGAATTTGGCGTGAATTCTTCAAAATCGTAGTACCTTTGATTTTTGGAAATATCGCAACCCTTATTCTTTTCGCTTGTATGGGCGTATTCAACATATTCATTCAACCCCAGTTGATGTTTGGTAACTCAACGGAAAAAGCAACTATCGCTTTGCTCGTTGTTAACCAATCAAAGGGTAATGAAAACGCGCAGGTTGGTGCAGCCGCGCTTGGTATGATGATAACGATAGTAGCGTCGCCGTTGATGATTGCGTTGAGAAAATTCTTAAACAAGATCACCCCGGACGTAGAATATTAAAAAAGGAGGTAGACAAATGGATAAACTTAAATGGACAGAAAAAATTATCTATATTCTCGTATTTATCTTTTTCGCTTTGCTCGCTATCTCCTTGATAGTTCCGTTTTTATGGCTCATTATGAACTCGTTTAAAACGGACGTAGAATTCCGTGGAGCGGCAAACGATCTTCCGATTCGTTGGATATTTGATAACTATTTCTTCGCCTTCCAACAAACCGTTGAAGGTACGAATATGATAGGAATGCTTTTGAACTCAGTTATTATGACCGTTGGTATTTGCTGTATATCGATGTTTACTCACCTTATTACGGCATACACCATGGCAAAATACAAATTCAAAGGTAACGCATTCTTATTCTCTTTGATTTTGATAGTAATGTGTATCCCCTCAATCGGTGGTACTGCATTTACTTATAAGTTTTGGCATCAAATAGGCATATACGACACGTTCTTCTCTATATTCTTGACCGCATCAGGTGGTTTTGGTTCAACCTTCCTTTTGTTGTACGCTGCGTTTAAAGGCGTTTCTTGGACGTACGCAGAAGCGGCGTTTATGGATGGAGCAAGTAACTTCCGTGTATTCTTACAAATTATGACACCGCAAATTTTGCCGATGGTAGCAGCGTTCTCAACGCTTACCGCGCTTGGTACGTGGAACGACTACTTTACCTCTTACATGTGGTTGCCTTCACACCCGACCTTGGCTTACGGACTTTACAGAATTCAGGTTGCTGCAACTACGAACC
>JAZSRG010000081.1:0-5542 GCA_045538365.1 Clostridia bacterium | reverse complement strand
CAGGGTTAACTTTTAGTGATATTAACACCGTTTATTTAAGTGGCGGTATGGGAGAAAAAATAGATTTGCAAAATGCTTGCAAATTAGATTTAATACCATTTGAGTTGCTCGATAAATGCAAACAAGTTGAAAATAGCGCGTTATTTGGACTTTTACAATCAAATAATCCCGAATTTTGGGCAATTTGCGATAAGTTTTTAGATAACGCCGAATACGTTGAACTTTCAACTTATCCTGATTTCGATAAAAATTTTATTGAAAATTTAAATTTTAAAAATAAATAATAAGCGTTAAAATTTTGCTAAACGCGGAGGGAATTATGTTTAAAATTGGAATGTACGAAAAGGAAATAACGCCGTTTTTGGGTTGTTCTATCAGGGGATATTATAATCTCCGTTGTGTAAGTGACGTAAAAGAAAAAACTTACGCAAAAGCCGTAGCAATAGAGAAAGACGGAAACGCTGTAATATTAGTGTTAATTGACGCCGCTTGTTTTAATACAGATTTTTATGACGCGGTAAGAAAAAGAGCAAGCGAGTTAACTAATTTGCCCGTTGATAATATTATGGTAACCGTTACCCATTGTCATACGGGTGGACCGAGTTTCGTAGGACAATTTGAAGGGGCAAACGACGAACTTGATAAAACTTATCTCGATTGGCTTATAAACGCCGTAAGCGACGTTGCTACTCTCGCGTATATGCGAATGAGAGAGGGAAAAATTAGTCTTGCTATTACGAAGGTTGAAGGAATATCTTACGTTCGAAACTATCTTTTAAAGAGTGGTATAGTTAGAACTAATCCCGGAAGACTTAACCCCGAAATAGTAGAGCCTTTCGGTGAGCCTGACTACGAAGTTCCCGTGCTTTTCTTTGAGTCAAGCGATGGAGAAAAACTCGGACTTATGTATAGTTTTGCGTGTCATCAAGACTGTGTTGACGGAACGGAAATTTGCGGAGATTATTCTTGTGTCGTTGCTAAGAAAATGAAAGAAAAATTCGGTACGGATTTTATTTCAATGTATTTTAGCGGCACGGCGGGAAATATGAATCACTTTAACGTAAAGTCAGAAAAAGACGCTCCCGATCACTACGTAAAAATGGGAGAGAAGGTTTTTGGCGAAATTATTAACGTTCTTCCTGAATTAAAAGAAATTGACGGAGAAGTTAAAGTTGTAACTGATCAAAGAATATACAAAACAAGAGTTCCAGAAAAAGACGAGGTAGAGCAAAGCAGGATAGAAATGAGCAAAGTGGAAATTCCTTTTGGAGTTAAACTTGATGCAGGCGCGCCCGTTGAACTATTTAACGCATTAACCGCTCGAAGCGCGTATAGATTTTCTATGAGCGCAACAAACTATCATCCCGTTTATCAACAAGTAATCAAAATAGGGGACGTTATAATTTTTGCTTTTGCAGGGGAAGTATTTACGCAATTTGGAAAAAGAATAAGAAAGGCGTTGGATAACAAAACTTGTTTCTTTATAACCTTAGCAAACCAAAAGACTTTCTATATTCCGCCTAAAGAATGCTATTTACCGCATTTATACGAATCAAAGTACGCAAGCGCGCTTTTATATCCCGACGACTCTGAAGACTTGATGAATAGTTATATAGACCTTGCGAAAAAATTATAAAAACAAAAAACAAAAAAACTCCGTTTGATAACGGAGTTTTTTTTGGAGCTGCTAACCGGATTTGAACCGGTGACCTCATCCTTACCAAGGATGTGCTCTACCAACTGAGCCATAGCAGCAAAGTACTCGTCTATTATAAGGAAAAAGAATTTGCTTGTCAAGGTTTTTAACGCGTTTTTTTAAAAAACTTTTTTATTTTATTTTTTTAGTTAAACTGCCTGTAATCAATATAAATAAAACTATTGCAAAAATTATTTCTTTGTGTTACTATATATAGTAATTATACTATTTATAATAAGAGGTAATTATGAAAAAACTAATGCTTACAAACCAAGCGATAGCGCAAGGCGCTTATGAAGCGGGTGTAAAAGTTTTATCCGCATATCCCGGTACTCCAAGTACGGAGATTGCAGAAAACGCATCAAAGTACAATGAAATATATGCAGAATGGGCGCCGAACGAAAAAGTTGCCCTTGAAGTTGCTTTCGGCGCATCTTACGCAGGGGCTCGCGCAATGGCGTGTATGAAACACGTTGGATTAAACGTTGCGGCTGATCCATTATTTACAGGCGCATATACCGGTGTAAACGCAGGACTTGTTATAGTCGTTGCGGACGATCCAGGTATGCACTCCTCACAAAACGAGCAAGATAGCAGATTTTACGCTCGTAGCGCGCACGTTCCTATGCTTGAACCGTCAGATAGCCAAGAAGCAAAAGATTTTGTTAAACTTGCATACGATATATCTGAAAAATACGACACTCCCGTGTTTGTTAGAACTACTACTCGTATTGCTCACTCACAAAGCGCAGTTGAGTGTTTGGATAGAGTAGAGATTGAAAATAAGCCTTATATTAAAAATATGGCAAAATACGCTATGATGCCTTCAAACGCTCGTCCCCGTCACGTTGCCGTTGAAAAGAGAGAAAACGATCTTAAAGCAGATTTATCTTCTTTTAACGACTTAAACAAAGTGGAAATTCTTGGAAAAGAATTGGGCGTTGTGTGTTCGGGCGCAGTTTATCAATACGTAAAAGAAACTTTGCCTAATGCATCAGTATTTAAAGTTGGTATGGTGTATCCTTTGGATATTGAGTCCATTCGCGAGTTTGCAAAGAAAGTTGATAGACTTTTAGTTATAGAAGAGTTAGAGCCGTTCTTTGAAAACCAACTCAAAGCAAACGGTATTAAGTGTGACGGAAAGAATGTTTTCTCCTTGCAAGGCGAAATTACTTCCGAAGTTATAAAGGAAAAACTTTTTGGTGAAAAAATGCCCGTTTCCGCAAACGCACCCGTAAGACCTCCCGTTATGTGCGCAGGTTGTCCGCACCGTGGTGTTTTCTACGTTTTGAGCAAATTGAAATGTATCGTAACAGGGGATATCGGTTGTTATACGCTTGGCGCAAGCGCTCCGCTTTCTGCCGTTGACTGCGTTCTTTGTATGGGCGCAAGTATTGGTATGTCGCACGGTTTCTCACTTGCAAACCCCGAGTTTTCCAAGAAAACGGTAGCAGTTATAGGAGATTCCACTTTCTTGCATAGCGGTATAACCGGACTTATCAACTGCGTTTACAATAAAGATACTAATACGGTTATGATTCTTGACAATAGCACGACGGGTATGACGGGACATCAACAACACCCCGCAACCGGAAAAACTTTGAAAGAAGAAGAAACCGTATCCGTTGACCTTGTTGAACTTTGCAAAGCGTGCGGAGTTAAGAGGGTAACGGTTGTTGATTCTTACGATATCGTAAACGTTGAAAAGGTTTTGAAAGAAGAACTTATGGCTCCCGAGGTTTCCGTAATTATTGCTCGTAAACCTTGCGAACTTTTAAGCAAAGGCAAAAAACCCGTTGCCGTTATCGATAACTGTAAGGGTTGTAAAGCGTGTATGAAACTTGGTTGTCCCGCTCTCGTTGCAGGAAGTGACGGAAAGGTAAGCATTGACTCAACGCTTTGCGTTGGTTGTATGCTTTGCGCTAAAGTGTGCAAATTTGATTCGATTAAGTTAAAATAAAGGGGGATAGGTTATGAATATTTTAATCGTTGGTGTAGGTGGACAAGGAACCCTTTTATCAAGTCGTGTTTTAGGAAAATATGCAGAGTTAACCGGACAAGAGTGTAAATTAAGCGAAGTACACGGTATGGCTCAACGTGGCGGTAGCGTAGTTACTCACGTTCGTATGGCTGATAAAGTGTACGCGCCTATTATAACTATGGGCGACGTTGACGTTCTTATTGCTTTTGAAGAACTTGAAGCGTTAAGATGGAAACATTATTTAAAAGAAGACGGTTATCTCGTTGTAAACTCACAAAAGATTTTCCCGATGCCCGTAATTATGGGTGTTGAGAAATATCCCGAAGACGTAGAAGAACAATGCAAAACCGTTAAGAACTGTCATTTTATAAATGCAGTAGAGTTAGCAGAAGCGGTTGGTAGCGCAAAAGCAACCAACATAGTTATGCTTGGCGCAGTTTGCGCGCTTTATAAAATGGATAAAAAACTCTTTGCCGAGTCCGTTTCTTCATGCGTACCCGCAAAATTTTTGGAACTTAATATGAATGCTTTTGAGGCAGGATATAACGCAATAAAGTAAGAGGTGAAACAATGAATTATTTTAACGAGAAAATGGAGTGTATGCCGAGAGAAGAGTTGGCAAAAATCCAAGGTGAAAGACTTAAAGTCGTTGTAAAACGCGTATATGATAACGTACCGACGTACCGCGCTAAAATGGATGCTATCGGATTAAAACCCGAAGATATCAAAGGCATTGAAGATATATCTAAACTTCCTTTTACGGAGAAAAAAGATTTGCGTAACGCATATCCTTACGGAATGTTTGCTTCCCCAATGAAAGATATAGTTAGAATACACGCGTCAAGTGGGACGACCGGTAAACTTACCGTTGTTGGATACACTCAAAACGATTTGGACGCTTGGTCTGAGTGCGTTGCTCGTTCTTTGGTAGCAGGGGGAGCAAGTAAAGACTCTATTATTCAAGTAGCCTTTGGTTATGGAATGTTTACGGGTGGTCTTGGACTTCATTACGGCGCGGAATATATGGGCGCAGCCGTTGTTCCTATGTCTTCTGGTAACACTAAAAGACAAATTGCGTTAATGGAAGACTTTGGCACGAACGTTATTTGCTGTACGCCTTCTTACGCATTGTATCTTGCGGAAGAACTTAAAAAATCTAATATTGATATTTCAAGATTTAAACTTAAAAGCGGTATATTCGGCGCAGAGCCTTGGTCGGACGAAATGCGTAAAGAAATAGAAGAATCTTTCGGCATTAAAGCATATGATATATATGGCTTGAGTGAAATAACCGGTCCGGGTGTCGCATCTGAGTGCTCGGAGCAAAACGGTTTGCACGTTAACGAAGACTATTTCTTCCCTGAAATCGTGGATAGGGATACATTAGAACCCGTACCTTACGGAGAAGAAGGCGAACTCGTATTTACCACTTTGACCAAAGAAGGTATGCCTCTTATCCGTTATAGAACGAGAGATATTGCATCGTTAAACGCAGACCCATGTCCTTGTGGTAGAACGCTCGTTAGACTTGGCAGAATCAAAGGTCGTGACGACGATATGCTCATTATTCGTGGCGTTAACGTGTTCCCGTCACAAATTGAGTCCGTATTGCTTTCTGAAGAAAACAAGGGCGTATTGCCTCAATATCAAATTATCGTTACTCGTGAGAATAACCTTGATATTATGGAAATTCAAGTAGAAATCACCGAAGAATTATTTAGTGACTCCGTAGGTAAAATCGAAGAACTTAGAGCAAAAATCAGCGCGGAAATGCAATCAATGTTGTCAGTTTCGGCTAAAATTAAGTTCGTTGCTCCTAATTCTTTGCCGAGAAGCGAAGGAAAAGCAAAGAGAATTATCGATAA
>JAZSRG010000106.1:0-3030 GCA_045538365.1 Clostridia bacterium | reverse complement strand
GCTGAAGTGGTTGAGAAAACTTTAAAAAGCCTTACATAGAGGAGAAAATATGTTACGTATAGGAATTGTTACACTGTGTTCGGTTATTTTTACTGCGTGTCTATGTCCTTTTGTTTTAATACTCGTTCGTAGATTGAAGGTAAATCAACCAATACTCGGGTACGTTACTAATCATTATTCAAAAAGCGGTACTCCGACGATGGGTGGTATTGCTTTTTTGTTAGGAACTTGCGCCGTTGTAATTTTGTCGAACGTTGGATATTCAAAGACTGCTGTAGTTGCAACGCTTGGAACTTTGGGCTTTGGAATATTAGGTTTTTTAGACGACTTTATCAAAGTCAAGGGTGGGGATAATAAAGGTTTGTCCGTTATACAAAAACTTTTTGGACAAATTTTTTTAAGCATAATTTTAGCCTATTTTGCTTACGTTACGCCGAGTATTGGCTCTATACTTAAAATACCTTTTTTAAACGTCAACGTAGAATTAGGATTTTTTGCTGTCCCCATATATGCAATATTTATTGTCGCGGTCGTAAATTTTGTTAACTTAACCGATGGCTTAGACGGTCTTGTATCAACCACGGGAGCAATCTATTTCGTTGCAATATCTATAGTTATTTTGCTGTCATCTCTTGGTGACGTTTTAAGGCAAAACGATAATATCGGATTAGTCAGTCTTGCTTTATCGTTAGGCGGTGCTTTGAGCGTTTTTTACGTTTTAAATAGTTATCCCGCTAAAATTTTTATGGGGGACACGGGCTCTTTGGGGATAGGAGCCGGAATTGCTACCGTTACTCTTTTTTCGGGAAATTTGCTTTTATTTTTTATCCTTGGAATAACCTACGTTATATCAGGTTTATCCGTCGTTTTACAAGTTTTTTACTTCAAATTAACTAAAAAAAGAATTTTTAAAATGGCGCCCTTTCATCATCATTTAGAAAAAAGCGGTATGCACGAAAATAAGATTGTAGCATTGTATTCATTTATAACTTTTTGTTGTGGAATTTTAGTTATTTTCCTTTGGGGGTGAATTATGTTTAGAAAGAAAAAAGTAATGGTTATCGGCGCAGGTATTAGCGGAGAAGGCGCGGTGAGTTTATTGGTTAGAAAAAATGCTAAAGTTTTCGTATTTGACGACGATAGTGATAAAGCAAAATCTTTGTCGGAAAAATTTGGAGTAACTCACGTAAACGCTCAAGAATTTCCTAAAGTTTTAGCAAGTTGTGAATACGCCGTTTTAAGTCCGGGGATAAGTATAAATTCCAATATTGCCGTTATGGCTTTGGCTCTTGGCGTGCGAGTAATATCTGAAATTGAATTAGGTTATCTTTGTTGCAGGGGTAAAGTCGTAGCAGTTACGGGTACGAACGGTAAAAGTAGTATGGTAAGATTGGTTGGCGCATTACTTTCAAACTGCAATCAAAAAGCCTACGTTTGCGGAAATATAGGGAAGTCTTTTAGTGAAATTTCGGACGGTATTTTAGAAAATGATTTTGCCGTAGTTGAAACGAGCAGTTTTCAACTTGAAACTGTGGATGAATTTAACCCTGAAACGGCAATTTTGCTCAATATAAATCCCGATCATTTAGATAGACACGTGAGTTTTGACGAATATGCAAAAGCAAAAGGAAAAATACTTAAAAATATGACTGAAGACCACTGCGTAATTGCAAACTTTGACAGTTTAAAAATAAGGGAAATCGTAGAAAAGAGTAAGGCGAAAAACTATTATTTCAGTTTAACGAAACCCGTGGAAGAAGGGGTTTATTTCGACGGAGAAGAAATCGTTGCAGTAACGCAAGGGAGAAGATATTGCGTGGGACACGTATCCGACGTTTGCGGAATTAAAACGCCTATTGAAAACGCTTTAGCCTTACTTTGTTTTGCTCTTGCAAAAAATATACAGTTCGGATTAGTGTATAAAACGTTGAGAGAATTTCAACCTTTACCGCACACAATGCAAAAGGTTTGTTCGAAAGGTGGAGTTGTTTACGTTGACGATAGCAAGGGTACGAATATTTCCGCAACTCTTTGCGCGGTAAAAAATACGGATGGGAACGTCGTTTTGATATGCGGTGGCAGAAAGAAAGGGGAAAATTACGCTGAACTCTTCGGAAAACTTCCTAAAAATATCGTGAGCACTGTTTGTTTTGGCGAGAACGCGGAAGAATTTCAAATGTTGTCGCTAAGTGCAGGAATTGAATCAAAAGTAGCCGTGGATGTTATTGATGCGGTTAAACTTGCAAGCCGTGATATAGAACAAATAGGGGGAACGGTCTTATTTTCTCCAGCAACCGCAAGTTTTGATTGCTTTAAAAACTATGCGGAAAGAGGAGATGCTTTCGTGCGTGCTGTGAGGGCGTATGCTCAAGAATAAATATGCGATTTGGATAACGGCGCTAACTTTTATATTAGTAGCGATAGGCATGGTTATGATATATAGCGCAAGTTCGTACGTTGCAAAGATTAATTTCGGAGACTCTTTCTTTTTTGTTAAAAAACAGTTTTTCGGGTTGATTATGGGGATAGTGACTTTCTCTTGCGCGTTGATTATAAAACCAACTACTTTGGATAAATTCCGTTGGGTTATTATGGGTGTCGCGCTCCTTTTAATGGGACTTGTTTTCGTGCCTGGGTTAGGGGTGGAAAGTTACGGCGCAAAAAGATGGATAAATTTAGGTTTTACGACTATACAACCGTCGGAAATTGCAAAGTTTGCGTTAGTTATATTTATATCGGGGTACATAAAGGACAAAAAGTGTGATAAGTGGCGCGTAATATTAAACGTGCTTATCAGCGGAGGAGCGGTTGCGCTCCTTCTTCTTTTAGAGCCTAATATGTCTATAACCATTTGCGTTGTAGGGGTTACCGTCACTATGTTGATAGTAGGGGGCATTAAATTTAAACAATTATTTTTACTTGCTATACCGTTGATAGTAGGCGCTGTTGCTTTAATCGTTCTCGAACCGTATAGGTTGGAGCGACTTATGGCGTTTATTGATCCTTGGCAGTCCCCAAAAGACGAAGGAT
>JAZSRG010000161.1:0-5723 GCA_045538365.1 Clostridia bacterium | reverse complement strand
AAAAGTGGCAAAAATATCTTTTTTATCGCTCTTTCACAAACAAAAGCACGACACCGGCTATCGCCCTGCTCGTGCTTTCTTTATTTGTCAGGAAAATGGGACTGTTCGAAACTGTGGTTCGTCTTCGACTCACAGCGCTTTGCTCCCCGAATCCCATCCGCCAAAAAATCCTGCGCGAAAGTGTAGGATTTTTTACTTATTGCCTATTCACTCTTCACTTTTCACTAACGTACTTTTCTTATATTCACAAAAGTTTTATTTACTTTTCCTGCCCTGTATGGTATAATATATTTAGGAGGCGTCTTATGAAAGAAAAGTTTGATTTGATTTTAGAAAAAGACGAAGAGATATTAAATATATACACTCCCGTAAAGAAAAAAGTTTATTTTTTAAACGTAACAATGACCACCCTTCTATGTTTGTTTGTATGCGGACTTACTGCGCTTGCTCTTTTTGTGCCAGAAGAAGGTTACGAGCCTGCTAAACCTATTATGGCTATTATTCCTGTAGGTCTATTTATTTTGGGTGAACTTTTATCCTTGTTTTTAGTTTCACGTTGGCTTAAAAACACCGTTTACGCTATCACGAATAATCGAATACTTATAAGAACGGGAATTATTGGTGTTGACTTCAAAAGCCTTGACTTATCTTCAATAGGCGCAACTAACGTATTAGTTGGTTTTATTGACAAAATTTTAGGCGGAAAAACGGGCACGATTAAATTCGGCAATATGTCAAGTCCAATAAACGGTGCAAACGGCTCAAACTTCACGTTTTCCAACATTTCCGCGCCTTACGAAACGTATAAACACATAAAAGAACTCATTGGCCAAGCAAAAAATAAATAATTACTTCTCTTTATAACACAAACCGACAAGCACTCGCTTGTCGGTTTTTTGTTTAATACTCTATCTTAAAATAGTCTAACCACGTTTTATAGGTGTCTTGGCAAGAAAGACAAGTGTCGATTAGATAACCTTTTTCGTTGTCCCAATTTTTTAGTCCGCGATAATAAAACTTTTTGTGTAGTTCGTCTATTATAAAGGGTACTATATCGTTTGCCAAACACTCTTTAAACATTATAAGTCTGCCTATTCTCCCGTTTCCGTCTTGAAAGGGGTGAATTGACTCAAAATTTTTGTGAAACTCTAAAATTTGTTCAAAACTCTTTTTGTCTATCTCGTTATAAGCGGATATAAGTTTTTTTATTTCTTCTTTTACCTTTTCAGGGGGACAAGTTTCAAGTCCACCAACTTCGTTTGGAATTTTCTTATATTCTCCTACCCTAAACCACTCTTTTCTACTGTCACTCGTCCCGTTTTTTAGAATATAGTGCAATTCTTTTATCATAGATTCCGAAAGCGGTTTTTTCGCGTTATCAATCACGTAATCTACACATTTAAAATGATTAGATGTTTCTACTATATCGTCAACGTTTGCGCTTCCCGTCCCAAAGCCTATCGTGTTTGTCTCAAATATATATCTCGTTTGGTCGTGAGTTAAAGTACTGCCTTCTATGTGGTTTGAGTTATACGTCAACTCTATTTGTGTTTTGTGATAAATACCGCCACTACGTTTTGCGCTTTTCTCTTCTTTTAATATTCTCAATAACGCACTACCATCATAAGAGTTTTTCTTTTCGGGTTTTAATGCATCAATGGGTATATTCCAAGTTTTTCCCGTCAAAAAAGCACCGGGCACTCTACCGCTTGCGCAATAGTTTCTAACCATCCTATCCGTTATATTCCATTTTTTTGCAGTTTCGCTAACAGATATAAATTTCATTTTTATTTCCTTTTCTTTTTTTATATTATATTCTTTTATCGGAAATTTGTCAATTAAAATGTATCACAATATTTCCGATAACGGAAATTTGGCGGTGTATTTTTATATTGTTATTTCCGATAGCGGTAATTTTATACCTTTTTTAAACTTTGTGCGTATCGGTTTATTTTTTTAGAGTGTATGTACAATTACACGCTTTACCTTTTGTCAATTTTGTTATATAATAATAAAAAGGGGGGTGAAAGGTAAACTCAATGATTTTTAATCCTTTGGAAGAATATGAACAAAAATTCAAAAATCTTCATTTAGATAATGCAAAAAAACGTCTTGACGACTTGGTTAAAGTGTCGGGCGTAGATATAGCGGAAAACAAAAAAACGGTTAAAGAATATACCGAACTAAAAGAAAAACTTTCAAAAATCAAAAAAAAGTTCAATCTTTGGCGTTTTTTAAGGGTTATTATGATAATAACACTTGTTTTAATTCCCCTTGTTATTATGAAAGTAACGCCTAAAATTCGGGCTTTTAGAACTAAAATTGAGCAAGTTCTTGAGAAAACGAACGATCTACTCGCCCTTGCAAAGAAACAAATGGCGCCCCTTAACAGTTTATTTACCGACCGTGACGGACTAAATCTCATAGAAGAAACTATCCCATCTCTCAAATTTTTCCCGTCTTTTTCTTTCGAGCAAGAGTCCGATATGATAGTCAACTATGATTTTTATAACGAAAACGTTCTCGACCAGTCCACGATTGAATCTTTATCTGGTAGATACAACGAAAACCCCTTTTTGTTTGAAAAGAAATTGACGCACAAAATGGGCATAGAAGTTTATCACGGATATAAAACTATTACTTGGACGGAAACTTATCGTGGTAGTGACGGAAAAATGCACGTTAGAACGAGAACGCAAACCCTTCACGCGTCCGTTACTAAACCAAAGCCCTTTTACAGTACACAAGTCGTTTTAAACTATTGCGCGCAAGGCGGTCCGGAATTGTCGTTTTCTCGCGACGCTACTCATCTTGAACAAAAAAGTGATAGAGAAATAGAAAGATACGTCAAAAAAGGCGAGAAAAATCTCAAAAGACTAACGGATAAAGCAATCAGTCAAAACAAAAACTTTATGAGTATGTCCAATTCTGATTTTGAAGTTTTGTTCGACGCGCTTGACAGGACGAACGAAGTTCAATTTAGAACGCTATTCACTCCCCTTGCCCAAACTAATATGGTTGACCTTATTCGCTCGCAAACGGGATACGGCGACGACTTTAACTTTATAAAAAGAAAGAGAACTAATCGCATTTCAACCCACCACAGTCAAGGACGACCGCTAACTTTGTCGGCGAATAGTTATTTTTCTCACTCGTTTGACGAAATCGAAAAAAACTTTTTATATAAAAACGCGGAATTCTTTAGAGCGGTATATTTTGATTTTGCACCGCTTTGGTCAATACCAATTTATCAAGAACGCCCCGCGCACTCTCTCCGCCCTATCCCCGAATATTCCCAAAAATATTCGTGTAAAGAGTACGAGAGTTTGTCAAATATCGCAACTTCTCGCCTTACTCACCCGAGCACCAAAACCAACGCTATTTTGAAAGCATCGTTTGTGGACTCAAAAAACGGCGCGGACGAGATAACCGTTACAGCGTATTCCTACGATATTAAAAAGAGAGTAGATTTTATTCCCGTTTTCGGCGGTGACGGACGTATGCACAGCGTACCCGTTCCGTGGGACGACTATATACCGCTTGAAGCGAGAAATAATTGTTTCGTATCAATTAGTGACGGAACTAAAGAAAACGTAATAGCAAAAAGAAACAATCTTTGTCTATATAATTAAATTAAAAGGAGAATAAAAATGGCAAATCAATTAGACGAATTAAACCCCGAAATTAGAGAAGAAGGACTTGATACGAACGTAATCGTTAAAAAACTTCCGGCGACTGTGGGCGCAGGCTCAAAGATTTTCGAGATTATCCTTTGGATATGCGGTATTATCCCCGGCGTTATCTTTTTAATTATGAAGGTAAACGCGCAAAAGCATTTTGACCAACTCCAACAAAAAATTCAAAGAAACGCATCACAAATCGACAACTATCTCGAACAACGCGTAATGGTTCTTCAAAACTGCGCTCGCTTGCTTGATAAGGCAATAGACCTTGACAAGAGCACCTTTGAAAATATTGCAAAATATCGCGCGGGTACGGACAAAGACTCGGACGACGCTCGTAACGAAATTAGCGGTCAAATCGATACTTTCTCAAGAAACATTAACGTAGCGGTAGAAAACTATCCCGACCTTCAAGCGCACAAAGAAATTATGGACGCTATGCAACAAAATATGTACTTGCAAAGAGAAATTACGGCTGCAAGAGAACTATACAACGACACTATCAACGAGTGGAACAAGGATATCTTCGCTTGGCCCACCAAGAAAATCGTGGCAGCAAAGAACGGCTACACCACGAGAATTCCTTTCGTTGCATCTCAAGAAATTAAACAAAAAGCAAAAGAAGTATTTTTCTAAATCATACCTATTTACGCTAAACGTGTTGCAAAAAGAGAGAACAAGCATTGTAACTTGTTCTCTCTTTTTTTGTTCTTAATTCTTATTTATCAAGCAATACTGCAAAGGCTTCGCCTGCTGCGGTTGCAACGGTTAAGGTCTTGCCACAGAATTCCTTTTCCTTCTTATCGTAGATATATTTTCCTTTTACTTTCTTTTTAAATCTCAAAGTAATTTCGCCGTTATTTAACGCGCGGTTAGAGTTGTTACATACGAGATACATTTCTCTCGTATCCCCTTCTACGCCTTCTACGTAGTCGTTATTGTTTGCGTAATATTTTCTACAACTGATAAGATGATTTTTGCCTTCACTTAACTTAAGCGACCATTTAAAGTCTTTGTCGCGGGGGATAAAACTTTCAGCGGATATAATTTCGTCATTTGGATTTTCGCCAACTTGAATTATATGGTCAACCGTTGAGTTAAGTATCCATTCGCCCATTGCTTGCGCGCGACCGTTTGCCAAGCGCACCATAGCGTAAACGTCTTCGTTTATCGTGCCGTCACGGTTTACAGGAGTTTCTCTCGTCGTGCCGTCACTTGGTAAGTCTTGTCCAGAGGGATCGCCGTAATCGTTATAGCAGAAATATTGATAACCTTTAGAACCAAACGCAAAAGCCGTGTTAATTTGCCACTCAACTTCGCTCATAATAGGCAATCTTGCGCCCGATCTTGAGTTACCCCAACCGGAAATTTCAACGAAGTTCCAGAAAGGAATTTCTTCTCCGTATTTTTGAATATTTCTATCTTGACAATATCTTCTAACCGTCGTAAGTTGCTCAAAGTGACGGCCGTTTAATTCAGGGTAAAATAGATGCGCGTTGCAACCAAGTCCGTTTGCCCACAATGGATAGAAGTCGTAAGAGAAGACTTCGGGTTTAAAGTTATCCATATACGTTCTATAATAGTACTCTGGTTCAGCAAGTTTTCCATAACCTTGCTTCTCCCAAAACTCGCCACGGCTTTGTTCTACGCACCAGTCTTCTGCGCCCAATACAAAGGCTTCTTTTGGTGAGTTAACGGGCAAAAGGTTAACGTAATAAAGTTTTCTGGGATATTTTTTATTCCACTCGTCGTGCTCGTCCGTTCTGCAAATAGTTCTAGGTCCTGCATTTGGATTTTCTCTCAAATCTTTAGTAACGTAGAGAATATGCTCTTTCGTCCAAAGACTCGTTCCCGGCTCGTCCACTACGTGCCAACCAGCCAAAGATGCGTGTCCGCCTGCTTTTGCCGTCTCGTAATCTAATTTATCGTTTTCGAGTTCGTCTTTTACCATAGCCATTACGCCATATTTTTCAAGAAGGGCGAAAATCTCGTGATAATGCTCTTTTGTAGTACCCCAACGGCTTTGACCGATACAAATCA
>JAZSRG010000056.1:0-2093 GCA_045538365.1 Clostridia bacterium | reverse complement strand
GTTCCCGCCGAGAAAATCGGAGAGTTTGATACCGAACTTGCAAGAGAATTTTTGTGTGGGCTTTCAAGAAATATGGGGGCTTGCATACACGTAAAACAACTTGAAGGGGGAGATAGTCATCACTTGATAGAAGCCACCTTTAAAGGGCTTGCAAGAGCGTTAAAACAAGCGGTGTCAATTGATGCTGAATACGCAAACGAAATACCTTCAACTAAAGGAACGATACTTTAATGATAACTATAATTGATTACGGCGTAGGCAATCTTTTTAGCCTAATTAGTTCGCTAAATTCCCTTGGCGCAGACGTTAAAGTTTCAAACAAAAAAGAAGACGTTTTGTCCGCAAACAAAATTATTTTGCCGGGCGTAGGCGCTTTTGGGGATGCGAAGGAAAAACTTGAAGCCACGGGACTTATTCCGTATATAAAAGAAGCAGTCAAACGTGGCACACCCTTGCTTGGAATTTGTTTGGGTATGCAACTTTTGTTTGAGAAAAGTTACGAGTACGGCGAGCACGAAGGGTTAGGCTTTATAAAAGGTGAAGTTAAAGACTTAAAATCCGACTTGGAGAAAGCAGGTTTTAACTACAAAGTCCCCGAAATGGGTTGGAATTATTTAAGTTTTGTATGCAAAAGCCCTTTGCTAAAATATATAAAAGACGGTGATTACGTTTATTTCGTGCACTCGTATCACGCGGTTAATTGCACGGAAAACTTGGTAGCGGTAACTAATTACGGCATACCCGTAACCGCGCTTGTACAAAACGGCAACGTTTACGGCGCGCAATTCCACCCCGAGAAAAGCGGAGAGATAGGACTTAATATTTTACGCGCTTTTTGTGAACTTTAAGGAGAGAGTTATGAAGATTTTTCCAGCCATTGACATCATTGGCGGACGTGCCGTTCGCTTAACTCAAGGGGATTATAATAAACAAAAAACTTATTCGGATAGCCCGGTTGACGTGTGTCAAAACTTTAAAAAACTCGGCGCAAAATATTTACACGTAGTTGACCTTGACGGCGCTAAAACGGGAAAAACGGAGAATTATTCCGTTATCGAAGACATTGTAAAATCCACCGATATGTTCGTTGAAGTAGGTGGCGGTGTGCGTGACTTTGATAGAATTGAAAAATATCTTTCTATTGGCGTAAAACGCGTAATTTTAGGCACTTCTGCGCTCAAAAACCCTGAATTTAGAAGGGATGCAGTCAAAACTTTTGGTAGCGCAATTGCAATTGGCGTTGATACCAAAAACGGTATGGTTGCAACGGACGGTTGGATTAAGGCAAGCACGGTGGACGGCGTAGAGTTTTGCAAAACGTTGCGAGATGAAGGCGTTTCAAACGTAATTTATACCGATATTGCAAAAGACGGAGCGCTCTCGGGTACGAATTTAGAAATTTTTAGAGTTTTATCTAAAATCGACAACTTATCTATTACGGCATCAGGCGGAGTTTCGTATTTCAGTGAAATAGAAGAACTACAACGTTTAGGTTTGTACGGCGCAATAGTTGGAAAGGCTTTGTACGAAGGCAAACTGAACCTTTCAGACGTGCTTAAAATCTCGGAGGACAAATGATAACTAAAAGAATTATTCCGTGCTTGGATATCCGTGACGGACGAGTAGTAAAAGGTAAAAATTTTTTAGGCGTTCAAGACGTAGAAGATCCCGTTGCTCTTGCCGAGTTTTATAACGCGGAAGGGGCGGACGAACTCGTCTTTTACGATATAACTGCAAGCGTAGAGGCAAGACCGCTCTTTACGGGCGTACTTGAAAAAGTTGCAAGCAAAATTTTTATACCGCTCACGGTTGGCGGTAGCATAAACGAAGTGTCTGACTTTGAAAGAGTTTTGTCTTCAGGCGCGGACAAAGTAAGCGTTAATAGTGGAGCGATTAAAAACCCGAAACTAATAGGGGACGCTGCAAAAAAATACGGAAATCAATGCGTAGTACTCTCTATGGACGTTAAAAGAGTGGACGGTAAATTCCACGTTTTCTCTAAAGGCGGTAGAATTGATACAGGAATAGACGCGCTTGAGTGGGCGAAGTTCGGCGAAGACAACGGAGCGGGAGAGATAGTGTTAAATAGCATT
>JAZSRG010000208.1:0-15084 GCA_045538365.1 Clostridia bacterium | reverse complement strand
TTGTGTTTGCCTGATGCTGCTGCCCGTGAAGCCGTAGCAATGGTGGAAAACGAAAACACGAGAATAATCGACGCGTCCACCGCGCATAGAACAAACGACGATTGGGCGTACGGATTTCCCGAACTTTGTCCCGAGTTTCGTAAAAAAATAGAAACGGGTAAAAGGGTAGCCGTTCCCGGTTGCCACGCAAGTGGATTTTTGTCTGTTGTTTATCCTTTGGTAAAGTCGGGCGTAATGCCTGCTGACTATCCCGTCGTTTGTAACTCTATATCGGGTTATAGCGGGGCAGGAAAGAAAGCGATTGCAGAATATAACGATCCGAATAGGTCGGTTTATCTCGATAGTCCAAGACAATACGCTTTAACTCAAATGCACAAGCATTTACCTGAAATGCAAAAGATATCAGGGCTATCTGACAAACCTTTGTTTACCCCTATTATTGCAGATTTTTATTCGGGTATGGAAGTAACTATTCCTTTGTTTACCAAACTTTTGAACGGTACGCAAACCCCCGAAACTGTATATAACACCCTTAAAAAACATTACGAAGGACAAAAAATGATAAAGGTTGAGGCTTGTTTTGGCGAAAACGCAGTATCTTTTATGCCTGCAAACCTTTTATCTGATAAAAATACGTTGACTATATCTGTTCACGGAAATGACGAGAGAATAATCGTTACCGCAGTTTTTGATAACCTTGGAAAAGGTGCAAGCGGTGCGGCTATGCAATGTATGAACATTATGCTCGGTCTTCCTGAAGACAGTTATTTATAAGAGGTAGATATGAAATACGTAGAAGGCGGTGTTTGCGCCGCAAAAGGATTTACCGCAAACGGTGTTCATTGTGGTATCCGTAAAAACAAGGCTAAATTAGATTTGGCTTTAATAGTTAGTGAAAAACTTGCTGCAACCGCGTGCGTTTACACCCAAAACCTTGTAAAAGGCGCGCCTATTCACGTAACCCGTGAAAACGTTAAAAACGGTTACGCTCAAGCAATTATTTGTAACAGCGGTAACGCTAATACTTGTAACGCAAACGGTATAGAGATTGCAGAAGGTATGTGCGCTTTGGTGGAAAAAGAAATTGGAATACCTAAAAGCGACGTAGTAGTTGCGTCCACCGGCGTTATCGGTCAACAACTCTCTTTAGACCCTATAAAATCGGGTATTGGAGAATTAGCGAAAGGTTTAGGGGACAAAAGCCACGAAGCCAACCTTGCTATTATGACGACGGACACGATAGAAAAGTCCGTAACAGTTGAATTCGAGTTAGACGGAAAGATTTGTAAAATCGGCGGTATTGCAAAGGGCTCGGGTATGATACACCCCAATATGGCTACTATGCTTTGCTTTATCACGACGGACGCGGATATTGCTCCCGAAATGCTCCAAAAGGCTTTGAGCGACGATATTAAGAGTTCTTTTAACATGATGAGTATCGACGGGGATACGTCCACCAACGATATGGTAACCGTTATGGCAAACGGTATGGCGGGAAACCAAAAAATCGTGTTTGGGGGAAAAGATTACGACACCTTTAAAGAAGCCTTGGGGTTAGTTACTAAAGGTTTAGCAAGACTTATTGCAAAAGACGGAGAAGGCGCAACCAAACTTTTGGTTTGCAACACCAAAGGCGCGAAAGACTTGGATACCGCAAGAGTAGTTGCAAAGTCAGTTATAACTTCTTCACTTTTAAAGGCTGCAATGTTCGGTTCGGACGCTAACTGGGGCAGAGTGCTTTGCGCAATAGGTTACTCGGGCGCAGACGTTGACGTTAATAAGATAAACGTTGAGTTCGCATCTCGCGCCGGAATTATCGCAGTTTGCGTAAACGGCAGCGGTATTGATTTTGACGAAGACGAAGCAAAGAAAATTTTGTTAGAAAACGAGATTGATATAAACGTTAACTTAAATTCGGGCGAGTACAGCGCAACGGCTTGGGGTTGTGACTTGACCTACGATTACGTTAAAATTAACGGGGACTACCGTACCTAAAAGGAGATATAAATGAGTGTTTCAAACGTACAAAAAGCAGACATCTTAACACAGGCTTTACCTTATATTCAAAAGTATAAAGGTCAAATTATCGTTGTAAAGTACGGCGGTAACGCAATGATAAATCCCGAACTCGTGGATTGCGTTATGAAAGATATCGTACTTTTAACTCAAATTGGTATCAAAGTAATATTAGTACACGGCGGTGGTCCTGAAATTTCCGAAATGCTCAAAAGAGTGGGCAAGGAAACCAAGTTTATTGACGGACTTCGCCAAACGGATGCGGAAACTGCGGAAATCGTTCAAATGGTTTTGTGTGGTAAGGTAAATAAAAATCTTGCTGCAACTCTTAACCGTATGGGCGGAAAAGCCATCGGTCTTTGCGGTCTTGACGGCGGTATGATTGAGGCAAAGAGAGTAAACGCTGAACTCGGATTTGTTGGAAACATAACGAACGTTAACGTAGAGCCTATTCTCGATTTGCTAAATAACGGTTATATTCCCGTAATTTCAACAGTTGGTTACGACAAAAAGGGCAACGTGTATAACATAAACGCAGATACCGTTGCATCAAGACTTGCGGGCGAAATTGGGGCGTACAGTATGATAAGTATGACCGATATTCGTGGAATACTTAGGGACAAAGACGACGACGAGTCACTTATTCCCGCTATTCAAGTAAGCGACGCGCCAAGACTTATACACGAAGGCGTAATTTCCGGCGGTATGATACCCAAAGTTAACTGTTGTATAGAAGCCATTAGACGTGGTGTTCAAAGGGTATTTATAATAGACGGACGTGTTCCGCACTCAATACTTATAGAAGTTTTGTCCGACGAAGGTATCGGAACAATGTTTTACTAAAAATTATGGATATAAAGAATATTGACAAAAGTTGTATAGCAAACACTTACGCTCGCGCCGACCTTGTGATAAAAGAAGGTCACGGCGCAACCGTTTACAGTGATACGGGACGTGAATATATTGATTTTGGCTCGGGAATTGCCGTTAGTTCGCTCGGCGTTACCGACCAAGGCTGGATAGATGCCGTAACCAATCAAATTAAAAAAGTTGCCCACACTTCAAACCTTTACTATAACGAGCCTTGCGCTCGTCTTGCCGAGATTTTAACTACTCGCACGGGACTTAAAAAGGTATTTTTCTCAAACTCGGGCGCGGAAGCAAACGAATTTGCTATAAAATGCGCAAGAAAATACAGTTTTGATAAGTACGGCAAAGACCGTTACGAAATAATCACATTAAAAGGCGGTTTCCACGGCAGAACTATGGCGACTATAACGGCTACCGCTCAAGACGTTTTCCACACCTATTTTGATCCGTTTTTGGAAGGATTCGTATATGCTGAGCCCAATGAAGACGACGTTTTATCAAAAGTTGGCGACAAAACTTGCGCCGTTATGATGGAACTCGTACAAGGAGAAGGCGGTGTCAACGTTTTGGACAAAGCCTTCGTTCAAAAGGTCGTTGAATTTTGTAAAAGCCGTGATATTCTCGTAATTATTGACGAAGTTCAAACGGGTAACGGCAGAACGGGTACTCTTTACGCTTACGAGCAATACGACATTACCCCCGATATAGTAAGTACGGCAAAGGGACTTGCCGGTGGTCTTCCTATGGGCGCAACTATGGTTGGAGAGAAATGCGAGTTTACAATGAGCGCGGGTACGCACGGCTCGACTTTTGGCGGTAACCCCGTATGTAGCGCAGGCGCGATTGAAGTTTTATCACGAATAACTCCCGAATTTTTGGACGAAGTTGTAGAAAAAGGTAAGATTATAAGAGAAAGATTATCCGCTCTCCCTGCAGTTAAAGGTATAACCGGACTCGGTCTTATGCTCGGCGTGCTTGTAGATAACGCAGGAGAGATTAAAAACAAGTGTTTAGAAGAAGGACTTATAGTACTCACCGCAAAAGATAAAATTAGACTTCTTCCCGCCCTTAATATCAGCGAAGAAGAACTCAATAAAGGACTAAATATATTGGAGAAAGTATTAGGATGAAAAAAGATTTTTTAACTTTGCTTGACCAAAGCGAAGAACAAATTCACGAACTTTTAAATCTTGCGGACCAATTAAAATACGAACAAAAGAACGGACTTCCGCATAAAAGAAATTTGAACGGCAAGACCTTGGGTATGATTTTTACAAAAGCATCTACCCGTACCCGCGTTTCTTTTGAAGTTGGTATGTACCAATTAGGCGGTAACGCTTTGTTTTTATCGGGCAACGACTTGCAAATCGGTAGAGGAGAGCCTATAAAAGACACCGCGCGCGTACTTAGCCGTTATCTTGACGGTATTATGATAAGAACGTTTAAGCAAAGCGACGTAGAACAACTTGCAGAATACGCAAGTATTCCTATCATAAACGGTTTGACGGACTACGCTCACCCCTGTCAAGTGCTTGCCGACCTTATGACCATAAGAGAGTATAAAGGAAGTTTGGACGGACTTAAACTCACTTTCGTAGGGGACGGAAACAATATGGCAAATTCCCTTATCGCAGGTTGTATAAAGATGGGTATGAGCGTGACTATCGTTTGTCCCGAAAATCATAAACCTGATAGAAAAGTAGTTGACTACGGCAAAAAAATGGGCAAACTTACTATAACCGATAACGTTATAGAAGGTATGCGTGGCGCGGACGTAGTTTACACCGACGTTTGGGCGTCTATGGGACAAGAAGGGGAAGCAGAGCAAAGACGTCGTGATTTTGCAGGTTTCCAAGTAAACGACGACAATATGGCTTACACCAAGCCCGGTTGTTTACTTTTACATTGTTTGCCCGCTCACCGTGGAGAAGAAGTTACGGACAGTTGTTTTGAAGCGCACGCGAAAGAGATTTTTGACGAAGCAGAGAATAGATTGCACGCGCAAAAAGCAATACTCGTAACACTTATGGGTTAATGGATAAAGTTTTAGAAGAACTTAAAAAGCGTGGTTTACCGTACGTAGTGGAAAGTAACGGACAAGATAGCGTCCTACTTTTCGCCGTCGGTTACACGCCTTTTTTATATCGCGCCGACGAATTTGAAATCGGCGCGTTTTATCCTGCAAGCCACACGGCTTACACTTTAGCAAAAACTCTTGCAGGGGATAATTTTATCCCAAATCCTAATGAAAATTATAAAGAAATCGCAGAACGCGCAGGTCTTGGTAAAAGGGGAGCAAACGACTTAATTTTCGTGCCCGAATTCGGCTCGCTTTGCGCTTTGGGTGGTATAAAATTTCCTAATATTTCTTACTCATTTTCTCGTGAAATACCCGATTTAGGATGTAAAACTTGCGGAATTTGCAAAAAAACGTGTCCAAATAACGCGCTAAACAAAGGTTTTGATTTTGCCCGTTGCATAAGACGGCAAATGGACGAAGGTATTGAGTTGGGCGCAGAAAAACTTTTGGGAAAAAGCGTTTTGGGGTGCAATAAGTGTAGCGTGGTTTGTCCAAAGAATAAAGTGGAAAAAGTACGTCCGCCCGAGATTTTTCAAGAGATACTAAATATAGACGAGTTTTTTACGCGCGCGTTGTCTGGCAGGCGAGCCTTAGCCCCACTTGGAGATATCATAGGGCACAATATGATAAGACCTGCAAAAATGCTAACGCTTGCGACTTACGCTTTACAAAATTTGGACGAAAAATACTTAATTTGGCTTGAAAAACTTGAAAAATATCCTGATGAAAGGGTAAAACGGGCAGTTGAGTTTATTAAAACCCAAAAAAATTACAACTAAAAACAAAAAGCAACAAATTTTTTTAAATCACTTCGTTTATAATCAATTCGAGGTGATTTTTTATGTCAAATTTGCGTTTAAAGGCGGAAGAATTATTAAATAGCGAGATTTTATGTGATTGCGGAAAAGTTCATAAGGCGAATTTACCTATTTTGATAGACGAGAGTGTCGTTGATTGCGCGAAATCCCTTGTGGGAGCGGGGCGAGTGTTGATATTTTCTTCCAAAGACGTTAGCGTAGATTTTTGCGACGCTTTGCACGAAGAATTTGAAAAAAACAGTTTTGTCGTTCAAAGATTTTTGCAAAACTTTGATGAAACGACGGGAATAGAGGTCGAAGAAGGCACTAAACTCATAGTGGCTATAGGCACTAAAAAACTAATAGAGCGCGCCAAACTTATGGCTCAAAGATATAGAACCAAACTTATAGCCGTGCCTTTATGTTTTGATTTTTATAAAATTTCTATGCCCCAAAGCGCGCTAAACTACGGGGGTGTGCGCTTGACGAGAGTTTCTCGCGCTCCTGACAAAATTATAGTCAAAAGCGGACTATTAGAAAGAGTGGACGACAAAGTTTTTGGGGCGATTTTGGGTAGTCTTTATTCTAAAATCACGGCGTTTATCGACTACTTTTATCAAGGAATTTTGTCGGGAGAGTTTTGTGAAGATATAGTTTTATCTGCTTTTGAGGCTTACAAAAAAATAAACGCGATAGGCTTTCCGAGAAATAGTCAAAACGTTAAAATTTTGATAGATTGCGCCCTTAAAATCAACGCTTATTTGGCGTTTTGCGGTATGGACGAAGGGGGAGAAAGCCAACTTGCTTTGACGATTGAGCGATTTATAAGAGAAAACGATAGAAAAATAATACCGAGTGGAGAGATTTTGTTTTTGTCTTCCCTAATAATTAGCAAAACGTATTTGAAATTTTTGTCAACCAATACGCCTTTTTCTGTGTCGGACGGCTTTGAAGATATAAATCAAATACAAAAAGTACTCTCCCTTGGGGAAGGGGAAATTATTAGACTTATAACCAAAGGGGAAGAAGATTATAAATACAAGGACTATAAAGTGTCTTTGATGAAAGACGAACTCAAAAAACTCGTGGAAATTGGTGACGATTTGCTCAAATGCGCAAACGTGAAACTGAAAAGAGTTTACCGTGACGGAGCGTTTCACGTTAGATATTTTTTGACTTCCACCGAAACTTTGTCTTTGCTTTCTTTGTCCCCGTTTTACACTTATCAAGAAACCCTTTTGTCCTTTATGAAGGAGCGCGGATTATTAAATTTCAGCGAGAAAGTATAATAATATATATAAATTTATATATTTATGCAAAAACTCTTGCAAAAAAATGCAAAATCGTTTATCATTATTAAGTTATATGATAATAGGAGGCATACTCGCTATGAAAAAAATAATGACCTTAACGATTTGCGTATTGCTCGTACTGGCAACCGTTTTGTCGTTCACGGGTTGCGGTGGTATCGTTACCAGCGAATTCGGTGAAGAACTTATTCAAAACGGCGGTTTCGAGTCCGATCTTGCAAATTGGAAAGCAGTTAAAAACGGTGAAGAATTTATTCCGTCTATTAAAAAGCACTCAAGCGGAAATACCGTTGCAGGAGAGAAAAATCTTGGCAAAAAATGCGTGTCTTTTTCCGTTGATTCAGGATACGCTTATCTCGAGCAATCTATCAAAATCGAGCCTAACCAAGTTTATTGCGTAAGCGCGGAAATGCTTATTCCGTCCGCAATAACCGCAGGTACGAAAGATAAAACTTTCGACGGCGCGTATATCGGTTTTGCTGAAAACGTTGATTTCGTTGGACGCGAATCCGTAAAATCCGCTAAAACCGGTTGGACTTATACCTACACTTACTATTTCCGTACGGAATTTAGCGAAGTTACCTTAAGAGCAGGAATAGGCTCTCTTGGCGAAACGGCAGACGGTACGATTTGGTTTGATAACATAAGCGTTAAAAAAGTTGATCCTACCGCAAACGGAATTGCAGAAAGCAGTATCAAAACTTTGGGTAGAGCAAACAACGGATCTTCGGGTATCGTATATATCGCTCTCGGCGCAGTTTTAGTACTTGTCTTTGGTTACGTTGCATACAGATTGATTCGCCGTCACGGTTACGTAAGCGAAAATAAAGATAACGTACGCGGTTCTTTGATTGCTAAAATTCTTTCCAAAAAATGGATGATTTTAGTAGTTTTGGGCGTTGCTCTTATTGCTCGCGTATTGCTTGCTTATTTCTACACCGGTTACAAGTCGGGTATGTCAAGCACGGGTTCTCTTGCAAATAATTTAGCAACCGTTGGCTTGGGCGCGCTTACTTCGTCTAACACCGAAGTATTACCATTATACGGCTACGTTTTGTGGTTAATTGGCTCTATTATCAACCTTTTAGGTATTCAAGCAGGAAGCAGTATTTACTACGTTTTCTTAAGACTTCCCGCAATAATCGCTGATTTAGTTGCTATTTACTTTATCTATAAACTTGCAAAGAAATTTATCGGTCGCGCAGGCGGTGTTGTTGCCGGAGCGCTTTACGCCGTTCTTCCCACCGTGTTGACCGCAACGTCGGTTTGGGGCGCAACGGATTCTGTTTTCGCTCTTCTTGCAATTTTGACCTTGTACTTTATCTTGAACCCGAACGGACTTACCAACGGCAAGAGATATACGGGCGTGTTCGTGTCGTTAGTTGCAGGTGTGTTGATAAGAGTAGAAATGCTTTGGTTAGTACCTATCGTTGCATCTTTCTTAATCTACAACTTCATCAAGAAGCCTGATAGCAGAAAATCTATTATTATCGGAACTATCGCGTCTATCGTTGCTTTCTACGTAGTGTCCTTACCGTTCTTTATGACTGAAACCAGCGCGGGCAGAGTGTTCTACGTTTGGGAATACTACTTTATGGTAATCAAAAACGGCGCAAAATACGCTTTGAATAACTTCGGCTTGTACGCTTTAGTTGGTCTTAACGGCAAGAACGTTACCGCTATGTCAAACTGGATGAACCTTGCTTTTGCAGCCCTTCTCTTTGCGTTTACTTTAATCGTTTACTTCAAAAACAAGAGCCGTCTTGAAATCATTTTGATTGCAGCGTTTACCTTGATTGCAGCGTCTGCCTTTGCAGTTGATATGTCCGCAACCTTTGCAATTGTTGGTACTATCTTGCTTTTGGTTTACGCAGTTGTATCAAACGAAAAGAGAGTATATTTGTTGACCGTAGTTTTCGCTTTGTTTGCTTTCTTAAACAGCGCGTACGTTTTGAACGCTTTAGGTTCTCTTACCCCCTTGCTTTTAGGTAAAACCGTAACCTATTTGGCGGGCGACGTATTTATGATAGTTATGAGCGCGTTGCATATCATTGCAATTTGTTATTTCGTTTACGTTTTATACGATATCTGCATAAACGATAAGATTAAACAAATCGATTATTTAGAATAAAACGAATAGTGTAAAAGGCTCGCTTAAATGTGAGCCTTTTATTTTGCTTTATTTTTTACCTTTTTTATGGTATTATATATTATAGTAATTATATAGAGGAATAATATGAACTTTGCTGAATTGGGACTTATAAAAGAAATGCAAAAAGCCGTGGACAAAATGGGCTTTGTTTCTACCACTACCGTACAAGAAAACGTTATACCCGTTATGAGAGAAGGTCGCGACGTGGTTGGCTTAGCACCTACGGGATCAGGCAAAACTTTTGCGTTTGGAATACCCTTGGTTGAGAGTATTGATAAAGATTTAAGAGAAGTACAAGCCGTTATTTTGTGTCCGACGAGAGAACTCGTTATGCAGATTGAAGTAGAACTTAAAAAACTCACGGAGTTTGTTGAAGGACTACGTTTCGCATCCATTTACGGCGGACAAAATTTCCAAAGACAATTATATTCAATGCGTAAAAAACCGCAAATTATAATCGGTACGACGGGGCGAGTTATGGACCACTTAAGAAGACGTACCCTTGACCTAACTTTTGCGCGCACCGTCGTTTTGGACGAGGCGGACGAAATGCTTAATATGGGTTTCCGCGACGATATCGACACCATTATGGAAGCCACGGGCGGTGGACTTCAAGTAGTGATGTTTTCAGCAACTATGAGCCGTGAGATACAAGAGATTTCCACAAAGTATCAATATAATCCCATAACTATAAAGGACGAAAGGGAAGAAGACAAACCCGATATCGACCAATATTTCGTTAAACTGAACGAACAACACAAGCCGTCCGCTATCATTAGACTTATGCAGGACTACAATGCAAAACTTTGTTTAGTTTTTTGTAATACTAAAAAAAGAGTGGACGAACTTTTGAAAAGGTTGGAAAACGCTAATACTAAATATAAAGTAGGAGCGTTGCACGGGGATATGTTTCAACGCCACCGTGACGCCGTTATGAAAGATTTTAGGTCGGGCGGACTAAATATTTTGATAGCCACCGACGTTGCCGCTCGCGGAATTGACGTAAAAAACGTTGAACTTATTATAAATTACGACGCGCCAAATAGCGAAGAATACTACGTTCATAGAATAGGTAGAACGGGAAGAGCGGGTAAATCGGGCGTTGCTATAACTTTCGTAACCAAACCCACGGCGCACAAGATAAAGGACTGTGAAAAGGCGGTTGGTCAAGAGATAAAAGAATACAAAATCGGCGGACTTAGCGAAGACTTTGGAATAAAAGAGAGAATAAATTCTAAAAATCAAAAGACGGAAAGATTTTTCCTAAACGTGGGCGAAAAAGACGGATTTACGCAAGACAAACTCAAAAATTACATATCGGCAATATCCGAGATAGAGTTGGATAAGATTTTTGAGTGCAAACTCAGCGATGTTTATTCATTTATTGAAGTTGACGAAAAAGTAGGCTCAAGATTGTTGACCATAACGGGCGCGAAGGTAGGCAAAAGGCGTTTGGTTATAGAGCGCGCAGGTCAAAAGAGTAGCGCAAAACAATCTTCATCAAAAAAAGCGGGAGAGAAAACTTTTTCGGGAAACAAAAAAAAGACAGGCGCAAAATCTTCTCTATCTCACGGCAAAAAGCCGAAATTAACGGAAACGGAGAGAAGAAAAGCACTTGCAAAAACTGTCGAAAAAGGATATACCAAACGTAAACCGAAGAGAAAATAGAGAGATAATTACCTTCTCGTCAGCATACAATAGAGTGTTTGGGGAGGGGTTATGCAAGAGAAAGTAGTTAGTTTAGATGCAAATTACAAAAAGGAGTTTGATTATCTTTTAAGTAGCGTAAAGGGAGAAGGACTTTTATACGGCAAAACTCACCGTGGAGAAAGGCTTGAACTCTACGTTGCGATAGAAAACCAAGCCCAAGACGATTATTTTTTCGGGCTCGTTGAAGAAGTTTTATTGACGGCTTTTAAGTGGAGATACTTTTCTCCTTTCGTGTCCGATTATATTCAAAACGCCGAGGATAAAGCCTTGCTTTTTGCCTTGCTTGACTTTGATTCGAAGGCGGAAAGAAAGTTTTTTAAAGACAGGATATTTACTCAAAACGAACTGTTTTTAGACGCGCATTATAATTTTGGAATAAACCCGATAAAGCGCGTTTGGGAAGGGTACGTTGACTTAATCGTGGATTTTTATTCTCATAGACCGAGTTTTAGTGAGAAAATCGAACTTATAGCGTATATGATAACGGTCAATAGACGAAACCGTGACGAGAGAGCGGGACGGTATTATTTATTCGACTCAGCGGAAGATAAATATTTACAAAAAGTCTTTTATTATCACGAAAAAATAGCAATTATTCCAAAAGATTGTGAAAATGCGAATAAAATCGTTAAAAAAATATTCGGTTAATCGTTGACAAAACACTTTTTTGATATTATAATGATAGCACTTAATAGTGCTTTAGTTTTGGACAAGTAAGGAAACGGGAACCCCGTGTTAGCGAGCGTAAGACGGTGTAAGTTACGCGACGGGACGTCAATGAAACCACCAAGATTGCACCGCTGTGTAGGCGTATTACACGAAAGAGTGGCATTTTTTTGCAAAAAAGGTGGAACCGCGGCATTTAGTCGTCCTTAGTAGTAACTAAGGACGTTTTTTTATTTTAGGAGGAAGAAATGATTATTACTTTAAAAGACAAAAGTCAATTAGAAGTTGAAAGTGGATTAACCGTATTAGACGTTGCTAAAACCATTAGCGAAGGTTTAGCGCGCGTTGCGCTTTGCGCAAAGGTTAACGGAGAAGTCGTTGGACTTGATACCGTATTGGATAGCGATGCTGAACTTGAAATACTTACTTTCCGTGATGAAGAAGGAAAGGCAGTTTACCGTCACACCACGGCGCACGTTTTGGCTCAAGCAGTTAAAAACATTTTCCCGACCGTTAAACTTGCAATAGGTCCGTCCACGCAAAACGGTTTTTATTACGATTTTGATTTTAAAACTCCTATTTCTCAAGAAGATTTGCCCAAAATCGAAGACGAAATGAAGAAAATCATTAAGGCAAACGCTCGCCTTGAGAAGAAAATCGTGTCAAGAAAAGACGCGCTTAAATTGATGAAAGGCTTTAAGGAAGATTATAAGGTTGAACTAATAAACGACCTTCCTGAAGATGCAGTTATCTCTTTGTACACCCAAGGTGACTTTACCGATATGTGCAGAGGACCGCATTTGCCTTCTACCGGTTACGTAAAAGCCTTTAAACTTACGAGTATTACGGGCGCGTACTGGAAAGGGGACGAACATAATAAGATGTTAACCCGTATCTACGGTACGGCTTTTGACAAAAAGAGCGAACTTGACGCTTATCTTGAAGCCGTAGAAGAAGCAAAGAAACGCGACCATAATAAACTCGGTCGTGAACTTGGTTTCTTTATGACGGACGAAAATATCGGTCAAGGTTTGCCCTTATATAAAGCAAAAGGCGCAAAACTTATGCAACTTCTTCAAAGATTTGTAGAAGACGTAGAAGAAAGAAACGGATACATTTTGACCAAAACTCCTTTGATGGCAAAGAGCGCCCTTTATAAAATGAGCGGACACTGGGATCACTATAGGGACAAAATGTTTATAATAGGCGACGAAGACAGCGAAGACGTTTTGGCGCTTAGACCTATGACCTGTCCGTATCAATTCACGATATACAATAACGATTTGCATAGTTATAAAGATTTGCCCGTTAGATACGCAGAAACCGCAACTCTCTTTAGAAAAGAAGCGAGCGGTGAAATGCACGGACTTACGCGTGTTCGTCAATTCACTTTGGCAGACGGTCATATCGTATGTACCCCCGACCAAGTAGAACAAGAGTTTAAAGGCGCGTTAGACATAATTTACTATATGCTCGATTGCTTTAAACTAAACGACGAAGTTTCTTTCCGTTTCTCAAAATGGGATCCTAATAACTCCGATAAATACATTGATATGCCCGAGGCTTGGGAGAGAACGCAAAAGATTATGAAACAAATTCTCGACAATCTCGGCTTGGAGTACGAAGAAGCGGACGGAGAAGCAGCGTTTTACGGTCCTAAACTCGACGTTCAGTCCCGCAACGTTTACGGCAAAGAAGATACCTTATTTACTATCCAAATCGACTTTGCTTTGGCTGAAAGATTTTCTATGACTTACGTTGACGAAAACGGAGAAAAGAAATATCCGATCATTATTCACCGTTCGTCAATCGGCTCGTATGAAAGAACCGTTTCTATGCTTATTGAAAAGTACGCAGGAGCGTTCCCGTTGTGGATTGCGCCTTTGCAAGTAAAGGTAATGAGTTTAACGGAGAGAACGGAAGCGCAAGCCCTTGAATTCGTAAAAGAATTGAGAGAGGCAGGTATCCGCGCTGACGCTGATATTAGAAACGAGAAGATTGGATACAAAATCCGTGAAGCCCAACTTGATAAAGTACCTTATATGGTAATTTTAGGCGACAAGGAAATCGAAGCCGGCGTTATTGCCGTTCGTCAAAGAGGAGTAGGCGACATTGGAACTATGACTCGCGACGAATTCTTCAATAAACTTAATAAAGAAATTAGAGAAAAGGCGTAAATTCGTTTGACAAAGTTTATTTAAAGTGCTATTATATTCGAGCAAAGTAGAATTCGTTCTCACCTTTAACTCGAGTGAAAAGGTCTTTCATAAACTTGACTAATTATTTTTTTGTTATAGTTGTGAACCGTTCTGCTTTGGAACGGTTCATTTTTTATAGGAGGAAACAACCATTAACAAGGAATTACCTATTAACGACGAGATTAAAAACGCTGAAATTAGAGTTATTGACGAAAACGGCGAGTCGCTCGGTATTATGAGCGCAAGTGAGGCTAACCGTTTAGCGGATCAGAGAAATCTCGATCTCGTTATGATATCTCCCCAAGCAACTCCACCTGTTTGTAAGTTCTTGGACTACGGAAAGTATCGTTTCGAGATGATCAAGAAGAAAAAGGAAGCAAAGAAAAGTCAAAAAGTTATCGAAGTCAAAGAAATTTGGTTGTCGGCAACCATTGACACCCACGATATGATGGTAAAAGCAAAACAAGCCATTAAGTTCGTTGGAAACGGAGATAAAGTTCGTTTGTCTATAAGACTCAAGGGCAGACAAATGGCTCATCCTGAGATTGCTATGGGAATTATGGACGAATTTTATAAAATGGTGCAAGAACACGCGTCAATCGAAAAACCTGCTAATCAAGAAGGCAGAACGATTGCTATGATTATTGTACCCCTAAAAAAGTAATACAAAACGGAGGAATAAACTATGCCTAAACAGAAAACGCACAGCGGAGCAAAAAAGAGATTCCGCGTATTGAAAAGCGGTCTTGTTAAAAGAGCGCACGCAAACAAAAACCACATTTTGAACAAAAAGACTTCTAAACGTAAACGCGGTCTTAGACAAGGCGCATACGTAGATGCTACGCAAGCAGCAACCATCAAGAATATGATTTATTCCAAGTAACCTAAGGAGGACGATACAATGAGAATCAAAAGAGCGGTTAACGCAGTTAAAAAACGCAGAAAAATAATGAAGCTCGCCAAGGGTTATTGGGGAAGCAAAAGCAAACTTTACAGAGTAGCAAGACAAGCAGTTATGAAATCTCAACAATATGCTTACGTTGGACGTAAACTTAAAAAGAGAGATTTCCGTCAACTTTGGATTGCTCGTATTAACGCAGGCGCACGTATCAACGGTTTAAGTTATAGCAAACTTATGCACGGACTTAAACTTGCTGGAATTGATTTGAACCGTAAGGTTCTTGCTGATCTCGCAGTTAATGATATGAATGCATTCCGCGAGTTGGTTGAAATTGCTAACAAAGCACGCGCTTAATAAGCAGAAAGAAAACAAAAGGGCTTTAGC
>JAZSRG010000191.1:0-10008 GCA_045538365.1 Clostridia bacterium | reverse complement strand
TGGCGGAACTTACCGCATTATCCAAAAGAACCACGAAATGATTAAAAAATCAGAAGGCATTGATCTTGAGATTAAGTGCGTATTAGAGCGCAATATGGAGCGTTGCCGTGAACTTGGCGTTGACGAGAGTATCGTATCGACCGACATTGAAAGAGTAGTAAACGATCCCGAAATTAAAATCGTTGCTGAATTTTTCGGTGGAATTGAGCCGGCTCGCACTTTCCTTATCAAATGTTTGCTTGCAGGTAAAAGCATAGTTACGGCTAATAAAGAAATGTTTTCTAAACATTGGCACGAACTTGAAGACGCTGCAAGAAAAGGTAAAGCAGGACTTTACTTTGAAGCAAGTTGCGTTGGCGGTGTGCCCATTATTCGTACTTTGCAAGAAAGTATGCAAGGAAACAACATTAAGTCCCTTAAAGGTATCATAAACGGTACGACCAATTTCATTTTATCTAAAATGAGCGATACGGGAGCAGATTACGCTGAAACTCTTAAAGAAGCGCAAGAATTGGGTTACGCCGAGGCTAATCCGTCCGCGGACGTTGACGGTTTTGACGCAATGTACAAGTTGAGCATTTTGTCAAGTTTGGCTTTCCGCAAAAAAGTTCCCCTTGATATCATTTACCGCGAAGGTATTTCAAATATTTCGGTAGAAGACATTAACTACGGTAAAGAATTCGGTTTAACTCTTAAACTTTTGGGTATTGCAAAACAACACGAAGACGGCAGAGTAGAAGCCAGAGTTCACCCCGTATTTATTCCTAACGAACACCCCCTTGCAACCGTTAAAGGTTCGTTTAACTCCGTTTTCATTGAAGGGGACGCAGTAGGCGACATTATGCTCTACGGTAGAGGCGCAGGCGATTTGCCGACTGGTAGCGCAATCGTTAGTGATATCGTTTACGCTGCAGGACAAAAAACTCACAAACTTTCTTGCTTTAAGAACAACGGACTTCATATTCCTAACCGTGAATTCGTTCGCGACTTTGAAAGTGAATACTATATCCGTATGACTCTTAAAGAAGAAGCAGGCGTTTTGAGCGAGGTTTCAGGAGTATTCGGCAAGAGCGGAATTTCTATCCGTAGCGTTATCCAAAAGGGCGAAGTAAGCGCAGACGGAAACGTAACTATTATTTTAGAAACCGACCTTGCAACGGAGAGCGCTATTGAAAAAGCAATGAGAAAGATAAACAAACTTTCAAGCGTTGTAGCAGTTAACAGCATTATTCGTATTGAAAAATAAGGAGATAAAAATGAAAATCACTATTGCAACCGACCACGCAGGTTTAGAAATCAAAAACGAACTTAAAGCAAGACTTGAAAAAAACGGTGTAGAAGTTATCGACTGCGGTACGCACGACAAAACTTCTTGCGACTATCCCGATTACGCCCTTAAAGCATGCGAAGCAGTAGCAAACGGCGAAGTTGACAAAGGTATTTTGGTATGTATGACGGGTATCGGTATGAGCGTTGCCGCAAACAAAGTTAAAGGAATAAGAGCGGCGCTCGTTCGTGACAAAGAGACTGCAAGACTTACTCGTGAACACAACGACTCCAACGTTTTGGTTATCTCCGGTCTTTTCACGCCAATCGACGAAGCCGAAGAAATTTGCAACATTTGGCTCAATACCGCTTTTAGCGAAGAAGAACGCCACGCAAGAAGAATTGCAAAAATTGCTCAAATCGAAGCAAAATACTTTAAATAAGAAGAAATTATAATAATTCCCTTAAACGTCGCATAAGTTAAAATGCGACGTTTTTTATCAAAAAAACAAAATTTTGGAGGGAATATGAAAAAAATTCTTATATCGTTATGCGTTATTTTACTATTCTGTTTAGTTGGTTGCGGAGAAGAGTCGAGCGACAGGGTAAGTTACCGTCAAAACGCCTATCTTTCCGGCGAAATTGATAATTTTGGCGTTACCGTCATATCAGGGCTACGCGAGTCCCCGTATATTGCAGACGGAGAAAAAGGAGAACTCGTAGAGTTTTGTATTATTTCGTTAAGTCCTAAAAACTCGGAGGATATAAATAAAACTTATTCGTATAAAGTGGAGATTGACGGCGAGATTTTTCAAGGAAACTTAAATAAAGACACTTTCGGCTCAACGCTCTCTCGTGATATCGGCGTGGACGTGGGCGCGAATATGAGTTCGATAACTTTTTCAGACGGTGAAAGCGAATTTACCGTTCCCGTTGAAAATATGACGGCAAACGCATTGGTGTCAGGCGACGACGCGCTAAATACCGCAAAAGCGCAGTTTAAAGATATAATCGACAAAGAAGAAAGTGAAGAAAAGTATAGAGAAATTTATATAAAATTCGTGTCCGACAGATTGAGCGGGGAAAAAGAATACTATTGGTACGTGGCTTTCGTGGGGAAAGACAACGACTATCTTGCAGTGCTTATCGACGTAGTTAGCGGAGACGTTATCGCAAAGCGCGGAGGCTAATAAAAACCTTGAATTTAATTGAGTTTTTTGACTAATAATTTTCAAAACCGCTTGACTAACAGTGACGAGTGTGATAAAATTAAACAGTATTAGTTTAGTCATAGACGATACGGAGGAAAATTATGGAAGCATCTAAAAGAAAAAAGATTTCAACGATTATCAGTCTTGTTTATAGCGTGTTAATGTTTATCACGTTTGCACTCTATTTTTTACCTTATTACACTTTCCCTGTAGCGCACACCGAAGCAGAGTTTGACCACGATGCAAAAACGTGTACCGTTACTATTAGTGTTAAAGAGGTTCAAAACTCGTTAGCGTCCTTCCTTTGGTTCCCCGCAGAGGCTGCAGGCGGACATTATTTGGACGACGGTAGTTTGAAACTTCGTTATAATTTAGACGTTGGTCAACAATACGACGGATATACCTTAATTGTTAAAAACCCCGACGAATTCGTTGCAGAGCAAGATTTCTTTACCCAAAATACCACTTATATTGAAGGCGAATTCTTGAAAGGCGAGTTGGATAGAGCGTTTGCAAAATATAACGTTTCTTCCCTTGACGAACTTTACGACTTGGCATCAAGAGAAACGGGAGATAATATTACGACCATTACCGAACTTTATAACACCGGTTACTTAAAACAACTCGGTATCAACGCAATGGTTGCTTTCCCTGTTATACAAATGGTTTTATTGATTATATTTGCTATCGTTTGTATTTGCGTAACGAGAAAGAAAATAGCACCGCATTTCTTTGCTTTACCTATGATTGCAGGTTTAGTTGGTATTATCGGTTACTTGACTCAGTTCTCATTGCTTTTAGGACCGACCACCATTTACTTGATAATGAGCGTAATAATCACTATCGTGGGAGCGGGCAACATTTATTTCTCTATCGTTAATATTCGTGAATATCAAGCAAAGAGAAGAGAAATTCTTATCAAGATGGGACTTAGATAATTATTGCAAAAGGTATCACCCCGATATTTGTCGGGGTGATTTTGCTTTAAAGAGAAAATAGGAGTTAAATATGAAAATTTTAATTTTAACAGTCTCTGTAGGCGGTGGACACAACTCCATGACACGTTCTTTAGCAAACTGCGTAGGGGATAAAGCCGAAGTTAAAGTTTATGACCTTTTTAAAGAAAAAGATAAAAAAAGAGGTAAAATTTCTAACGACTTTTATTTCTTTATGTCAAGAAAGATGATGTGGCTCTCTAATGCTTTTTATAAATGGATATTTAACCGTAATATAAAGCGCAAAAAGAGAACGTTGTTTCACTTAATGACGAGAAAAGCCAAACCCCAAGTTTTGGACGTGTTTAACGAATACAAGCCCGACGTAGTATTTTGCGCCCATACATACGCTGCGCAGATTATGAGCGAGTTTAGAGAAAAAGGAATTGTTGATAATAACACTAAAATTTTCTCCGTAATATCGGACTTTGAAGTGCCACCTTATCTTGAACTTACAACAAACATTGATTATCTCGTAGCCCCGGCGCACAACGTAGATAAACAAATGTTTAGACGCGGTTTTAAGCCCGAACAAATTTTATATCTCGGTATTCCTACTCAAACAAAGTTTTCAAAAGAAATTGACAAAAAGGAAGCGAGAAGAAGTTTGGGAATTGACGAAAACAAACCCACCGTTATGATAATGAACGGGGAAGTAGGTTTTGGAAATCCGTCGGATATTATTGAAAATATTTCCGAGATAGATATTGATTTTCAAGTTTTGGTCGTTTGTGGTAGAAACGAAGATTTAAAGGTTAAACTTGATGAAAAGGTTAAACGTGGCGAGTTTAAAAAGACGGTTTATCCCTACGGTTTTATTGATAACGTTGACGTTTTGATGTCCGCATCCGACGTTTTGATAGGCAAAATCGGTGGACTTTCAACTTCTGAAGCCTTAAACAAACGTCTTATACTTGTCGCAAGCAATAAACTCCCTTGGCAAGAATACGACAATATGAAGTATTTGTGTGAGTCGGGAGTATGTGATTATATCGATAAACCTAAAAACGCAAGAAAGGTCGTCGAACCACTCTTAAAAGACGAAGAACTTAGAAAAACTCGACTTGCAAATATTGATAAAATTCGTAAACCCAACGCAACTAAAGACATAGTTAAAGCAATGTTCGAGTCAGTCGGCGAAAAGTTTGAATAAGTTTTAACAGGAGAAAAAATGAAAAATTCACGTATATGTAAAGTTTTATTTTTGATGCTTTTAGTTTGCGTGACTTTGTGTGTATTTACCGCGTGCTTTGAACCTGAACACACCCACGATTACACGGAACAAAAGGTGGAGCAAGATTATAGTAGATAATTCGGAGTCCACGACAAATTCCGCGCTTAAAGAAGTTATGAACGACACTAACGTTACGATTGACGATTTGTACGTACAAGAATAATTAAACGTAAATAAAACACCCGAAGTTAATTCTTCGGGTGTTTTTGTTTTTAAGTGCCATCTAATCTAAATCTAAATTCTGCGCTTCAAAAGACGAGTCGTTTAAAAATTCACTCGGCGTAATTTCTAGTCCGTCGGCAAGCATTATAATAGTTTTTAACGATATCCCGTTAGTTTTTCTTTGCATAATGCTTTTAATTGTAGAAAAAGGAATTCCGCTAAGTTGAGATAGTTTATATTGTGTAAGATTTCTTTCTCCTAAATATTTGCATAATCTTTCAACTACAACGTCGTTTATATTTTTCATAGTTTCCCCTCTAAATATTATCTAATTTTAGTTTATACTAAAAAATTAAAAATATAGGACGATGCATCGTTCTTTTGGTTGACATATCGTCCTAAATTGTGCTAAAATTAAATTGCACTAAAAGTGCAATACAAAAGACGAAGGAGAATAAAATGAAAAAATTTAAAGTTTTAATGAAAATTGCAACTGTTTGTTTATGTTGCGTGTTGGTGTTTAGCCTTGCAGGTTGTTTTAAAAGTCTTTCAATGACACCGAAATTTGATATGGTAAAAGAAAGTATTCTTTTTGAAATGGGCAATGACGAGCATTTAGAATATGATTACTATAATTCAGAAGTTGGTAGTTGTATCGTAAAAGTAAGCGCATGGAGTTTGGGCGATGATAGTTCTAGTGACGGATTTAAATTTGGTATGTATTGGGAATCAGAAGGGGAATATAGCCGTGACTATTGGTGCATTATATCATTTTCAAGAAGAGAAAACGGATATTCAAGTATGTATTTAGATTATAAAGATGAAAATTATGGTTTGTTTTCAGATAATATGGACTCACTTAAAGAAGACGAACTAGTATTTGGTATCACGTATTGGAAAAAAGGAAACGCAAGTAATTATTCGACTAGTGGCGATGCAGGCCCTGCTAAAGAATATGTAAGCGAACGTTTGGTGAGTGTAAAAGCAACTTTTAACTCTATACTCCAAGAAATAATGGACGACGCTGATATTACGATTGACGATTTATATTTGTATGAATAATAAATTTGAATAGTTTTAACAAAAGGAAGGAGAAAAACACCCGAAGAATAACGCTAATTCTTCGGGTGTTTTTGTTATTTAAGGTTTATTCGGTTTTGTTTTTTAAATAATTTATTATCGTTACCCACATATAGGCGGACCAAATAAGTTTTTTGTGCCTGCTTATTCTAAATTTTACGTGCTCCGATTTGATTTGTAGGGTAGATTTGTATTCCAGTTGCACTTTATCCATTATATCAAAGGGAATAACCGTTATGTAGCCCCGCGTATTGTGATATTCTATTCTATCAAGATATAGTTTTGCAGTACCGTTATCGTGCTTTCCGTTAAAAAACATATTGGTTGCAGTTACGTAAAGTCTTGCTTTTTCAAGTACGGCAATAGGCTCTTGTGGGGACGCGTTTTCGAGTAATTCGGGTAAAATACGTCTTTGTAATTCGTCCCATTTCGACGGGTCTATAGGACAGCACTCGTAATTTGATTTTAAGAAATAATTTCGCTTTAGCGTTGCGCTAAATCCGCAACTTGTGCATTTTATTTGATTGTTAAAGGTTTTTAAGGTATGTAACGATTTGCAATTAGGACAGTAAAACAAACATCTTTCAAGGTAGTTAGCCCGTCTTGTCATACGTCTAACTTTGAGTTTTTGTTTGCTCACGTATTCCATTTCGTCGTAGTTTATTCCACTTAAAATTGTGTCGTGGAGTTCTTTGACGGACATTTTTGCCATTTCTTCCGGGGTTATAACGCGCACCACGTTATAAGTTATGCGTGATTTACGTAATTTCTTTCCCCATCTTGGCGTTCTTAGATACGCTCCGTTTATGCGCATAAGAACGAGTGGCATTTTGAGTTTTTGCACGAGTTTAGCAATACCGTCGTCAACGGGGAGAAGTTTGCCAAAAGGGGAAATATCTCCTTCGGGATATATTGCAATATTCTTTTTTTGGTCTTTTAGTTGGACGAGTTTTTTGATTGCAGATAAGTCTTTTTGCCCGTTTCCGCGTTTAACCGCGCCTAAAATTATGCCCGCTAAAAATGCAAAAAGTTTGTTTTGGAAAAGTTCGTCGTGCGCAAGCACGTGAATAATTCTCCAAAAGAACATAACTTCCAAATATATAGCGTCCCAATTACTTTGATGATTGCTTAAAAATATGCAAGGTTTTCTTGGAATTTTGTTTTTATTCTTTTTAAATCTTACTCTGTGAAAAATAATTACGTAAGGCGCAATAATAATTTTGAGCAAAACAAATAGCACCATTTGAAAAAATGATGCTATTTTATCTTTGATGTGGAATTTTCTCATTTATTCACCTGAGTATCAGACGAGTTTTTGTTATCCGATACTTGTGATTGCATACTGTGAATTAAGTGCGGGGTGAGTTTGCGTTTTCTTGCGGAGTTTAATATTACTACTGCAAGACCTAAGAATATAGCGAAGTAGTAAGTTGATACACGCCACAATAGTGTGCCGTAGAAAAGGGCAGAGCCTATGCCTACTGCGGATAAACCTGCAAACACCATACCAAATGAGAATTCCGCAGCCCCTGCGTTTCCCGGTGTCGGGATAAAGGATACGGAGCAATATACGAATAAAGTCATGGTTACTATATCGAGCCAATCAGCGGGCAAACCAAACGCGCGAACTACGAAATACGGCGCAGAGCAGAGCGCGAATTGCATTGCGCAGGATAGTAAAAGGTTTAAAACGATAATAAAAACGTTTTTATTAACTATACGCAAGGATTGAGTATATTCCATAACGTTATTTCTAACTTTGATTCTTGTTTCTTCCACTTTCTTAATTATACGAAGTTTTGCAACGAGAGTAATTAAGAGATTAACTACTTTCCAAGTAAAATTGGGGAAAATGGAAGCAAGCACGATAAGACCGGGAACAATGAAAGCAAAGAACGCTCCAATGTACGCTATAACGTGCATACCTGGCTCTGCGTTAACCGGGTTTACGATAAACAAAACAACCGAGCAGAGAAGAAATGCCAATTGCGAGTAAAAGAAACTTGCTATCGGGGTTGCAGCGGACACGCCTGCAGGTATATTGTGCTTTGCAAGATAATAAACTTGGAAAGGTTGTCCACCAGAGCCTAAAGGCGTGATGTAATCGTAATATCTACCAATGATTGCAACTTTAAGGGAATCTTTAACCTTTGCTTTGCCGATAGACGTTTTAAACATAAGCATATATTTAAAGGCGTCAAATAAAAGATAGAAGAGCATACAAGCAAATGCTAAAACAACAAACCAAATATTTTTACCCCAAAGAGCGAAAATTTCTGCAGGGGGGGTGATACCTACGTCACCGCTTTTGGTGTATTCCATAACTATGGTAAGCGCAACAGCCAAAACGTTTGCAATTATAAAAATGAAAGCAAACAGTCTTGATTTTTTCTTTTTTGGATGAACGTATTCTTCAACTTGTTCGTGAGAAGCGTCAAAAGTTTTTTTGTTTGGAATCTCATCAAAAGAAGAATTAGAAGCGGTATCTGCGTTATTTAATTGTAAGTTTTCTTTTTCACTCAAGATATCACCGTAACGTTGTATGTATTGACCAAAATGGGCAATAAAATACAATAAATTATTTTTCTTTTATATTTGTATGCTTGAAAAAGCAAATTTACTATGCTATAATACAAACAATACAATAGTTGTTACTATTGTAACATAATACTACAAATTTTGCAACTAAATATTTTAATAGGTGACAAGATGATAGATAGACTTAAAGAATTCTTCAAAAACGACGTATTCGCTATGTCGCTTGGCATAGAAATAGTGGAAGCAGAAAACGGCCGTGGCGTTTGTACTATGAAAAAACGCCCCGATTTACTCAACGCTAAAAACGTCGTTCAAGGCGGCGCGCTCTACACTTTAGGTGACTTCGCTTTCGCAGTAGCCGCTGCAAGTACGGGTAAAGTGTGTGTGACGAGTACGCTCTCTATGAGTTATCTAAAACCCGCTATGGGAGATAATTTTCGCGCGGTTGCAACACCCGTGCATTTAGGTAAAAAATTGTATAACTACGACGTTGAGATTTTTGACGGCGACGTGGTTATCGCTAAACTTATGGTAATGGGTTGCGTTTTAGGGGACGCGGAGTTTTAAAAGTGAAACAGGAAACCAAAAAGATAATAGGTAAACTTCTTTTATCGGGCGCAATAATTGCTGTCGTGGTGCTTGCCGTGTTTTTTTTAATGAAACACTTTGGGCTCACAGAACTCACCCGTGAACAGTTAGGCGACTATATCAAGTCTTTTGGGGTAATAGGTCCTATAATTTTTATTGTAGTTACCTTTTTGCAAGTTACCTTTATCCCTTTGCCGGGCGCTGTAACCATTTTAGCAGGTAACTACGTTTTTGGAGCGTTTTGGTCCTTCGTGTACTCTTATATCGGTATGATGTTAGGCTCTATGCTTGCTTTTTGGTTGGGGCGAAAAATAGGCAGACCTTTTGTCAACTGGGTAGCAGGGGACGAGAAAAAAGTGGACGTTTGGCTTAAAAGATTAAAGGGACGGGAAAACGTATTACTATTTTTTATGTTTTTCTTGCCCGTTTTCCCCGACGACATTTTATGCGCGGTGGCAGGCATATTACCGATATCGGGCATAGGGTTCTTCTTGATGCAAGTTTTAACCCGCGCCACGAGCATTGGCGGAACGTTGCTCTTTATGTCGGGCGAAGTTATACCGTACCACGGTTGGGGCTTGGTATTTTTAGGAGTGGGCATAGCGCTTTGTATGGTGGCTTTTATAATAGCCTTCAAAAACGCGGAAAAAATCAATCTTTGGTTTGAGAAAACTATAGATAAGATATTTAAAAGAAAGGAAAAGGAAGAAAATTAAAACAAAAAAGATGGCTTGTCGCTCTTCCCGTAGGGAATTGCGACAACTAAATAAATCCGTGAACGGATTTGTTAGATTTGCTTACGCAAGTTATATTGCCTACGGCAGTGATATTCGCCTACGGCGAGTTTTGGATTTATTTAATATAACTGCGACTGCAGGTCGCAATATAACGCAAAACTTGTTTTGCATATCACTTTTAGCCACAAGGCTAAAAA
>JAZSRG010000043.1:0-2946 GCA_045538365.1 Clostridia bacterium | reverse complement strand
TTGCTTCGCAGTGATATTCGCTTTGCGAGTTGTGGTAATTTCTTAAAAATCGTAATAATTTGCATTGCAATCAATTCACGGCGCAAGCCAATTCATTTTTATAGGAGAAACTTATGCGTAACTACGAAGAAGAATTTAAGTCCCGTGTTGGTTTTATCAAGGACCTTTTAAAGAAAACGGGAGCAAAAGGCGTTATTCTCGGCAATAGCGGGGGCAAAGATTGCGCTTTGGTGGGAATACTTGCGCGCGCTGCTTGTGAAAAAGTCGTTGGCGTTATTATGCCTTGTTTGTCAAGACGAAATTACGAAGAAGATTTGCGTGACGGCAAAGAAGTTGCCGATAAATTCGGCATAGAAACGAGAATTGTCGATATTACCCCCGTTCGCGAACAAATGGTAAATGCTTTAAGTGGCAAAACGGAGTTTACCGACCTTGCTCTTGCAAATATCAACCCGCGCATACGCATGACCACCCTTTATACTATTGCCGCGAGCGAAAATTTGCTCGTTGCAGGCACGGGGAACAGAAGCGAAAGATATATGGGATATTTTACCAAATGGGGAGACGGCGGATGCGACTTTAACCCTATATCCGACTTGACCGTTCGCGAAGTTTACGAATTTTTAGAGTATCTCGACGCCCCTATGGCAGTTCGTACCAAAGCCCCGTCAGCCGCGCTCTTTGAAGGACAAACGGACGAACAAGAAATGGGTATAACGTACAAAGCGATAGACGATTACTTATTATTCGGCACGGCAACGAAAGAAGACAAAGAGAAAATAGAGTCCGCGCACGCTCGCACGGAACATAAACGCGTTATGCCCACAGTTTATAAAAACCAAGATTAAAAAAACCGCAACAAAAGTTGCGGTTTTTTTAATGAATTGACTACCATCATGAATTGACTACCATCATGAATTGGCTTCGCCATGATTTGATTGCTACGCAATCATGATTTGAAACCTACGGTTTCATTGTGGTGTTTTATTTAATTTTTACCATAATGTCGCAAAGCGACTATTCATGCCGTTGGTCAATTCATGAAAACGAAGTTTTCTATTCATGCTGACAAGCAATTCATTAAAAAACACGATTTCATTGTGGTTTTTTTATCACAATGACTTGCAAGGAAAGTCAATTTACGGCGAGCACTAATTTGTTGAACCAATTTTTTTGTAGAAAATTTTGGTTTTAGTCTTGCGCTCGTCCACAATATATGGTATTATATAATAAGAATTGTGTTTCACACAAAAATTACAGGAGGTTTTCTATATGTCTAAGTTTGGTAAACTTTTGGGCTTTGATCCCGTAAAGAAACAAACTAACGTCAGAACGGAAATCATTGCAGGTATCGTTACCTTCCTTGCAATGTGTTACATTTTGACGGTAAACCCGAACCAAATTTTGTACGGTGGCACGGCAGATCCCAGATGGGGCTCTTTGTTTATGGCTACTGCGTTCGGTGCGATTATCGGAACTTTGCTTATGGCTTTCCTTGCTAAAATGCCTTTGGCTCAAGCATCCGGTATGGGACTTAACTCATTGGTTGGAACGATTATCGGTGGTGGATTAGGTTTCTATTCTATCTACAAGTTCGAGTTTACACTCGGACAAGCAATGATGATGGTTTTAATATCCGGTATCATCTTCTTGCTTTTATCAGTTATTTCCATCAAGGGTAAATCTTTCCGTGAACTTATTTTCGACGGTATGCCGAAGTCCGTTCGTGGCGCAATTTCCGTTGGTATCGGTCTTTTCATCGCTTACATCGGTATGCAAAACGCAGGTATTATCGTAACGAACGGTTATACTCAAGTAGGTCTTGTTGATTTTACCAATTGGGGAGATCAAACCGTAAACTACTTGGCTGCAACTGGAACTTGGGCGGCAGCAAAAACCGCAATCGTTGCTATTGCTGGTTTGCTCCTTATCGCTCTCCTTGATAAACTCAAGGTTAAAGGTTCGGTTATTATCGGTATCCTTGGCGCAACCGTTATCGGTATTCCTTTAGGTGTTACCAATCTCGGTGTTGTTGAAGGAACTACCCCCGGTATTTCTTGGAACTTTATCGAAAACTTCGGTAACTTCTTCTCCGGCGGAGAAAACTCCGTATTCGGTTCTTTTGCAGAAGTATTCTCAACCGGTTTCCCCGCAGGCTCACTCTTTACCGTTATCATGCTTATCATCACTATGTGTATGATAGACATGTTCGATACCATGGGAACTATCGTTGGTTGCTGTGGCGGTAACAGAATTTTGTCTGATGAAAACGACAAACCTCACAACTACGGCAAAATCATGGTTGCTGACTCCGTTGCAACTTGCGCAGGCGCTATGCTCGGTACTTCTACCGTTACCACGTTCGTAGAATCCGGCGCAGGTGTATCCGCAGGTGGTAGAACCGGTTTGACCGCGTTCACGACGGCTATCATGTTCTTTATCGCAATCTTCGCTATGCCTGTATTCGCAGCAATTCCTTCCGCTGCAACTGCATCCGCTTTGATTTACGTTGGTGTTCTTATGATGAAGAACAACTTCAAGAGCATTGATTTCTCTAACGCTATCAACGCAACTTCTGCTTTCTTAACTATCGCTATTATGGTGCTTTCATACTCCATTACCAAGGGTATTGGTATCGGTATCGTATCTTACACCATTTTGAGCCTTATCGCATACGCAATCGAATCTATCGTTTACGCTTGCAAGAAAGACAAAGCAAACGCAGAAAAACCCGTATTTGGCGTTAGCGTAGTTGCTATTATCGTAACCGCGCTCTTCTTGGTTTACTTCTTCGTGCCCGCTGTTGCGTAATACAAACTAAACAATTTAAACTAAATAAAGAGAGAGAACAAGGCAGAGTTACTCTGCCCGTTCTCTCTTTTTTTATTTTCGGCTTGGTCACAATCTCTGATTGAATTGTGACTGTAAAATACCCCGAAATACTGC
>JAZSRG010000142.1:0-8375 GCA_045538365.1 Clostridia bacterium | reverse complement strand
ACGACATGGCTACGATCCGACTTCCCAAGACAAAAACGCTATAACGGTGTGCGTAGAGCGTAACGACGGTTACAACTATATCTACAAAACGAATATTTTCGGAGAAAGTTTAGGTCGCGACGAAGACAACTATCGCGTTGTGGAAAGAATAGTTAAATCTATCCTTTGGGTTGTCGGTGGATACAAAATTATCGTGTCCGGCTCAAAAACTATCGCGGATAAACTTAAACAAGACTATAGCGTAGGTGGCGCGCGTGAATTTGATGCAAATCTCATGAGCAAAGTTTACGAAAAGCCTTTTGAAGTTATATATTGTGACGAAAAAGATATTCCGTCGCCCAAGTCTTGCTCCGTTTCCGTTGGAGGTCATCTTGACGGTTGCAGAATAGGATTTGACGCAGGTGGCTCGGATAGAAAGGTCAGCGCGGTAATTGACGGCAAAGTGGTGTACAGCGAAGAAGTCGTTTGGCACCCGAAACAAAATTCTGATCCTAACTACCACTACGACGGTATTTTATCCGCTATGAAAACGGCGGCTTCTAAAATGCCCCGAGTGGACGCTATAGGCGTATCAAGCGCAGGTATTTATGTAAACAACCGCATAATGATTGCTTCCCTTTTTGTTAAAGTACCTGAAGATAAATTTGAAAGCCAAGTTAAAAATATGTATATAGACGTTGCTAAACAGTTTGGCGACGTGCCTTTAGAAGTTGCAAACGACGGCGACGTTACCGCTCTTGCAGGAGCCATCGACCTTAACGATAACTGCGTACTCGGTATTGCTATGGGTACGAGCGAGGCGGTAGGTTATATCAATAATTCAGGCGGTATCAACGGTTGGCTTAGCGAACTTGCTTTCGTTCCCGTTGACTTTAACAAGTCCGCTATGATAGACGAGTGGAGCGGAGATATCGGTTGCGGTGTTAAATATTTTTCTCAAGACGGTGTTATTAAACTTGCCGAACTTGGAGGATTCAAGTTTGACGAAAACGCAACTCCCGCTGAAAGACTTAAAGTTATTCAATCCCTTATGGAAAAAGGAGACGCGCTCGCTGAGAAAATTTACTCGGATATCGGCGTTTATCTCGGTTATACCCTTCCCTTCTACGCAAGATTTTACGATATCAAGCACGTTTTGTTGCTCGGTCGCGTAACGAGTGGTCGTGGCGGAGATATTATTCTCAAAAAAGCGCGCGAAGTTATAAACGCGGAGTTCCCTGAATACAAAGATTTCGATATCGGTATGCCCGACGAAAAAAATAAACGTGTCGGTCAGTCAATCGCAGCGGCTTCACTCCCTGCAACTAAATAGGAGATAAAAATATGAAACTTTTTAACGCAAACGCATCTTTATTTATTCCGGACGGTGTGGACGAAAACCTTGCTTTATCCCGCACCACTACCCTTGCAATATCCGCTCACCAAGACGATATTGAACTTATGGCTTTCCAAGGCGTACTTGATTGTTTTGGACGCGCTGACAAATGGTTTACGGGCGTAGTTACGGCAGACGGCGCAGGAAGCCCAAGAAACGGACTTTACGCAAATTACACGGATGAAGAGATGAAATCCGTTCGTATCCGCGAACAACAAAAAGCGGCATTTGTCGGAGATTATTCCGCGCAATTCCAATTAGGTTACACTTCGTCCCAAATTAAAAATCCTGAAAACACCGATATAATCGACGAATATATCAAAATTATTAAGGCAACAAAACCTGAAATTATATTTACCCACAACCTTGCAGACAAACACGACACTCACATGGGCGTAGTTACCAAGGTTATAAAGGCTTTGAGAAAAATGGACAAGGCTGACAGACCTAAAAAACTTTACGGTGGCGAAGTTTGGCGTGACCTTGACTGGGTAATGGACGACGAAAAAGTCGTATTTGATACGAGCGAACACCCCAATATCGCTAACGGCGTTATGAGTGTGTTTGACTCTCAAATTTGCGGTGGCAAAAGATACGACCTTGCAGCGCAAGGCAGACGAGTTGCAAACGCGACTTACTTTGCAAGCCACGGTTGTGATACCGCAACGGGACTTAACTACTGCATAGATATGACTCCTTTAATCGAGGACGATAATCTTGACGTAGTAGAATTTATCACAGGCTTTATCGACCGCTTCCGCGCGGACGTTATAAGTAGAATAAATAAAGTAAACGATTAAGTTTCTCGGGGGAGAAAACGATATCAGAGGAGGACAAAAATGGATTTAAGAAAAATTAAGCAAATTACGTCGTTATTCGTAATTAACGGCGAACCTGTAAACGCTTTAAGATACGGCAACGGTCATATCCACGAAACCTACATGGTAACAACTATGACCAAAGCCACTTCAAAACGTTATATTTTGCAAAAAATCAACAATTTCGTTTTTAAAAACGTAGAAAAACTTATGGAAAATATCGCGTCCGTTACGAGTTTTCTTTTAAAAGAAACTAAAAGAAACGGCGGAAACGTGGAAAAACAATGTTTACGTTTAGTACCCACTCACGACGGCGCATACTACGTTAAGTTTGAAGACGAATATTATAGAATGTACTATTTTATAGAAGGCGCAACCACCTATTCAGTCGTTGAAAAGCCCGAACACTTCTACGAGTCCGCAGTTGCTTTCGCATCTTTCCAAAAAGCCTTGGCAGGGTTTGATGCAAGCAAACTTTATGAAACGATAGAAGGTTTCCACAATACGAGAAAACGTTATAATGACTTTATCAAAGCGCTAAACGAAGATAAACTCGATCGCGCTAAAGATATTCCCGATGAAATTGCCTTTATTAAGGCTCGTGAAAAATACGTGGATAAAATAGTTGATATGCTCGCCTCCGGCGAGATGCCCACGCGCGTTACTCATAACGACACCAAACTCAACAACGTTATGATTGACGACTTAACGGGAAAAGCGGCAGCGGTTATCGACCTTGACACCCTTATGCCCGGCTCTCTTCTTTATGACTTTGGCGACGCTATAAGATTTGGTTGCAACCCCGTTAGTGAAGACGAAAGAAAACTTGATAAAGTCGTATTTAATATAGATTTATTTGAAACGTACGCAAAAGGATATCTCTCCGTTTTGGGAGATTCCATAACTCAAATAGAAAAAGACAATATCGCGTTCAGCGCAATACTTATGACGCTTGAGTGCGGTATCCGTTTCGTAACGGATTATCTTGAAGGCGACGTGTATTTTAACACTCATTACGAAGGTCAAAATCTCGCTCGCGCTCATACGCAATTTAAACTCGTCCAAGATATGGAAAGTTTGATTGACCGTATGAATAACATCATTAGCCGAATTTGATGGGTATTCCCTCTGATTACCCGTCTAATTCTCTCCCCCAAAACGAAAGGTTGCGCAAGCAACCTTTCGTCATTTAAAAACAGGTTATGTGTTTTCTATAAAATGCATAAAAATACAGCAAAAAACCACGAAAATATCGTGGTTTTAGAGTTATTTTATGGTGATAGTATATGAATATTTGTCAGTTTTTGCAGGTTTTAATTCCGTGATAGCGTTTTTGTCTTTTAGGTCCGCAAATTTTCCTGCGTAGTCCGGCGTACCCGTCCAAGGCTCTATACATATAAAGGGCGCGTTGTCGTCGTGCCATAATGCAAGAAAACGGAAACCTTCGTAACTCATACTTACTTGTCGTCTTGTTTTATCCGACTTTAAAGTAACGGTCGTCGCCATGTTCTCTAAAAATACGGTGGGAACGAAAATTTCTTGACCGGCTAAGGGTAAAATCGTGTCGTTTATAAGATAAAACGGCTCGGTTTTGCCCGTAATAAATCCGTCGGGAGTGAGTTCGTAACCCGTAGGCGTGTGCGCTCTATCAAACTCAAGATAATATTGATTAAAGTTACCTCCTTTATGAAGTGGCACGTTAAACCCAGGATGCGCTCCTACTGAATAGAAAAGTGACTTATCCCCTACGTTTTCTACTTTATATTCCACCTTTAAAGTGTCGTTTGACAAAAGATAACTTACGGTAAATACGAAGTCGAACGGATAACTTTTCTTTATCTCTTTATTTGATTTTAACTCAAATACCGCGCTATTTTCCGTATTTTTAACTAAATCAAAGTCCGATATCCAGCCGAATCCGTGACAGCCGAGAGTATATTTTTCTCCGTCTAACGTATAAGTTTGCTCGTAAAGTCTTCCAACTATAGGGTAAAGGTTGGGCGCTGTGCCCTCCCAAAACTCTCCGCCACCTTGCCAAACGTATTCAACGCCGTCAGCCGTCTTTATACTCTTAACCTCTGCGCCGTAATTTGCGATTTCTACCGTTAATTTGTCGTTTTTTAGCGTAACCACAATAACACCTCGTAATATTTTGTTATATTATTATACACCTTATTAGTAGTAATTGCAATTAAAATTTGACAATGATAAATTTTAATGTTACAATACAATAGAATATTAAAGAGCTTTCGCATTAAGGTTTATATGGAGTAGAAATGAAAAAATTAGTTGTTTTCATCTTAATATTGAGTATGTTCTCTTTAGTTGCTTGTAACCCCAGCGGTTCTAATAACGGAGACGTTCACACTCACATTTATTCAACGGACTTCAAAAATGATACCACGTATCACTGGTTCGAGTGCGAATGCGGGGCAAGAACTAACGTTTTAGAGCACACCTTCGGCGAGCCTTTTTACGACGACGAGCGCCACGCTTACGTTTCGGCTTGTACGATTTGTAACGCAAGAACTTATCTTGATTCACACGTTTTAGCGGATACTTACACTTACGACGAAACGGCGCATTGGAGAGATTGTTCGGCTTGCGACGTTAAAGTTTACTACCGTGAACACGACTTAAGTATGCCTGTTCTCGACAAAAACACCAACGAATACGTAAGTACGTGTATTACCTGTCCGTACGAAAAACGTACTCCTGCTCATATCTTTGATAACACTCAATATCATTATGACGAAACCTCACACTGGTTCTTGTGTTCAGAATGTGGCGAAAAAGGAGAAATTTACGCTCACACCTTTGGCCCGAAAACGCCGGGAGAAGAGCCCTGCTCTTTCGTACGCTCCTGTATAATGTGCGGTTTTGAAACTGATAAAACATTTGAACACACTTGGGACACGGAAAACGGCGTATTTGACGAAGTAACCTTAAAAACCGTTTATACTTGTTCAGTTGACGGTTGTGGCGCAACTCACGAAATCGACGGTTTACCTAACATTGCCGTTGAAGTTGAAACTATATATCCGTCTAACGTTCCGTCCGATATGACGCCTGAAGACTACGTTGACTCCACGAAAGGATATTATCGTTATAAAATTTCTATGAAAAAGAATTCGGACGAAAAACTTATTCTTCGTGAAACGAGAAAAACTTTCTACGATCCAAAATCTATAAACGCGCAAGCAAATATACCGTCAAACCGTGATGATTTTAAATATATAGGAAATCTTATTCCAAAGCAAATTTATGAAATTGCACCCGCCTTTGCCCAAGACCAAACACCTAAAATTACGTTTGGTACGGCAGAATTTAACGGTGGCGACTTCAACCAAAAGTTCTTCAACTTTATTCGCTATATTTATATATCCACGAACGGAAGATTGCTTTTATCCTTTGAATACGACACGTCGTACATTTATCAATCCCCTAACCTTTCTTACACTATTCGCGGAAGGTTCGTGGTTGAAGAATGTAGTTTTGAAAAATCTCCCGCGAGATCTTTGGACGAATTCTTAAAACAACTCTACGTTAGTATGTATAACTACACCGAGTTCTTTAGCATATACTCAGGTACGGTGTTTAACGTTAAATTCTTAGACGTTAATACCGATAGCACGAACGAATTGCTCGTAGGCGATTCCGCATGGTGCGACGTAAACGTAGAAATACCTTTGCTCTCAACGACTGCGGATAACGTTTTCTGGTTATATATTATCGCAAACGATCCGGGTGGTATTAAAGACGGACTGTACGAATGGTAAAAAACTTGGCTCTCTTAACACGAGAGCCACTTTTTTTAAATTAGAATTTGTTTTTTTATTTGAGAAAAGCAAACAATTACATTAGGTGTACAAAAATCTATCGCTTTGATACAATAAAACCGAAGAATAAACACCAAGGAGCAACTATGAAAACAATTACATTATTCGGTGATTCCATTTTATTTGGAATAATTATTAAAGACGGCAAATACGCAAGAAATAAAGATTTTGATTTAAGAAAGGTGGCAAAAGAATACGACCTTGATTTACTAAACGTTTCACGAATGGGAAGAAATTCAAAGGAAGGTATTTCAGCAATAGAAGAATACCTTACCGTCCACCCCGCCCCAGAATACGCAGTTATCGAGTTTGGCGGAAACGACGCCGACCACGAGTGGGCGGAAATTGCTAAAAACCCTGCGCCGAGAACGCCTAAAATACCCCTTGAAAATTATATTGAAAACTTAAAGGAAATGGCGCGAATACTTGAAAACGCAGGCTCAAAAGTTAGTTTTATGAACCTTTTCCCCGTTATATCCAAGCCCTACTTTGATTGGGTAACCCCCACAATAAACGCTAAAGAAAACGTTCTAAAATTTTTAGGTGATACGACGGAAACCATATTAAACGTACACACCCAATATAATGAAAGCGTGGAAAAACTTGCGCGCGCTCTGCAAAAACCTTTGATAGATATCCGCAAAGAAATTCTTGAAAAAAACGATATCACAACATTTATAAGCATAGACGGCGTGCACCCCTCCCCCTTAGGTCACGAGATAATAATTAAAGAAATGAGAGAATTTTTTAAAAAAATTCAAAAGGAAAATTAACAGTGATTTGCTTACCAGCATGAATTGGCTTCGCCATGAATTGTCGCAAGCGACATGAATTGCACGTTTCACGTGCATTGTGGTAAAAAACATTAGAAACGAACAAGATAGAGCACATCTTATAATAAAACGGCGTAGAAACAAGAAAGACGAAGAAAAGCCCTGCCAAGGCAAGGACGTATCCTTATCGTAAAAAGCATTAGAAACGAGAAAGACGAAGAACTCATACTAATAAAACGCGATAGAAACGAGAGAGTTGGAAAAAGTAAAACCCCCGAGAAGGGAGCGTATATAGGCATACGTGACCGCACTCGGGGGCTTTTAGTTTTTTCAAATATCGAAGTTTATATCGCGTTTTATTTGTTGGGGATGGATATAGCGCGCAACCTCTCCGCCACCTTAATAACTTCCTTAAGGTCGCCTTTTTCGATTAAATCGCAATAAGTTTTAATAACTTTACCTTCTTCTTCGGTAAATTCTACTTCGGTGTACTTTTTCAAGGTTTCAACTACGCCCAAAGTCTTGTAGTCGTCGTTTACAGCGAAAGATGCTTCGTCGCCGTCTTTTCTAAATACGAGAGCGGCTGCAAAGGCTATCATATTGAAAGTGGTATCGATACCGTGCTTTTTAGCGAGAAGGTATGCGCCCGTTAATCTATCAATCTTTTTGAGTTTACGGATAGGATCTTTACCTACTCTTGCAATAGTGTCTTTAAGTTCTTTGTTGTAGAAACGGTATAAAAGTTTATTTAAGAAGTCGATAAGTTCGCCAACGTCTCCACCGTTTTCAAGGGCTATTGCTCTTGCACTCGTTACACCTACTTGTTCAACGATATATTTGATATCCACGTCTTCAATGGCTTCGGATATGTATTCGTAGTTATTTGAGCCCAAATGCGCACATACACAATGGCACATATTATGGATAAAGAGTTTTCTTTGAATATAAAGATTGAAAGGTGAACAAAGTCTGGTGTTATAAATTTCGGGAAGTTCACCAACGAAACCGTCTTTATCAAGATGCAAAACGTCAAATTCTTCAACGGCTACTCTTAAAATGTTATCCCCTTCCTTTTTGGGAAGAACTGGAACCATACGACCGATACTTGCTTCAACCAAACCAATGTTTTGGTCGAAAACTGCTTTTTTCTCATCAGACAAATATTTGAAAATTTCGTTTTTGAGATAGATGTTTGCATCAATCAAGTTTTCGCAAAGCAAAATGTTGAGAGGGGGCTTTTTAGCATCAATTCTCATTTCAATTGCTTTTGCAAGAGTTTTTGCAACAAATCTTAAAACGTTAACGCCAAGGCTCGTGGACATAATATCCGCTTCAAAAATTGCGTTGATTGCATTTTCTTCAACCGAACTATCAATACCGCGAACGTTTTTAACGATAATTTCACGGTTTCCGTCATTTGATACGATAGTAATAGGATATTGTCTATCTTCGTTGAGTTTGCCGATAACTTCTTTGTTGATATCCATAAAGGCTACTTCGTAACCCGACATAGTGAGAAGTTGTCCAATGAATCCTCTACCAATATTTCCTGCACCATAAATAACTGCTT
>JAZSRG010000167.1:0-9408 GCA_045538365.1 Clostridia bacterium | reverse complement strand
ATATAAAACTTAATTTTTGAGAATACCACGCTTTTTTATAGGTATTTGCGTTAAAAATATAGCAATAAGCATAAGCGCGCAACCGATATACTCTTGTGGTGTAAAAATTTCGCCTAAAACTATTGCGCCTGCAAGTACGCCAAAGAGTGACTCCGTTGATAAAAGGATGGACGTAACTGCGGGATTAGTGCCTTTTTGCGCAATGATTTGTAGGGTGTACGCTATACCGGACGATAAGATACCTGCATACAATAAGGGGATAATGCTTTTTGAAAAGTTGTCCCAAGTTATAGTGTGGCTCTCAAAAATTAGGGCGGGAATTAAAGAGAGAACGCCAACCGTTATAAACTGTATGCACGACATTTTAAAGCCGTTGCAGTAAGGGGAGAACTTGTCAATTATGTGGATATGTATTGCAAAAACTATTGCGCTTGCAAGAACGTAAGCGTCTGACGGGCGCAAAGAAAATCCGTTTTTGATACACAAAAGATATAGTCCTATTCCTGCAATTACTACGCATATCCAAGTAATCAAGTTTGCCTTCTTTTTAAGGAATAGTCCAAAAATCGGAACTAAAACGATATACATAGCCGTAATAAAGCCTGCTTTTCCGCTTTCCGTACCCGAATCAATTCCAAATTGTTGTAGAAAGGACGCCAGGGTAAGAGCAACACCGCATAAAATACCGCCAATAACAAGTTTTTTTGTTGCATTTTTGTCTTTTTCTGAAAAAACGTGACGAACGTCACCCTTTGTTTGTACTAAAATAGCGGGAATAAGGAAAAATAAGGATATAAAAGAGCGGAACGCATTAAATGATAGCGTTCCAAGAAAGTTTGCGGTCTGCGCGACGAAAGTCGTGCCCCATATAAATGCCGATACTAAGGCGAGTAATGATTTGTTAGATTTTTTCATATTACTATTTTATATCTTCTATTGAGATAGTTTGTTCGTGTTTTATAGGAGCCCAACCTACTTTGCTAAATAATGCATACACGAGAATCGGCACGTAACTTAACATAAAGATAGGGTAGAATACAGCGTAGAGAACACATTTTTTGATTGACGCGTGTATGCGCTTTCTTTCCGATAAAATGGCAAAAAGAGGAAAGAGTAAAGTGTAAAAATAACCGAATATAACGCTAAACATTGCAGTCGTTAAAAGAGCGGTGATATTTAATTCCCCTGATAAAATGAGCGGTATTCCAAATACGAGATTAAGTATAAAAGCAATGATTGAAAAAACCGTAGGAATTAAAATGTAAGAAAGGGTATCCATACACGATCTTGCATTTTTACGGAAGCATCCTAATAAAAGTTTAAAACCGTACTTAAAGTAGCATTGAAGGTTTCCTCTCGTCCAACGAGCGCGTTGTTTAAAGGAAGCGGAGAACTTATCCGGTTGCTCGTCGTAAATAATTGCATCGTTACAAAAAGCAACTTTTTCGCCTTTTACTATCCATCTAAAGGTCATTTCTACGTCTTCGGTTAGGGTAGTGGAGATAAAACCACCGTCTTTTGTAAGAATTTCTTCGGTGAAACAATAACCCGTTCCCGTTACGGTTGCGCTCAAACCTAAGATTGAGCGAGCGCGGTTTATTTGAACCCCTTCTCTTAACCAAAACATACTATAACAGTACGATATCCAACTTGAATTGCAACTTTTACTGTTTCTGTATCCCGTTGCGATTTTATATCCGCTTGATATTGCTTTATTTATCTCTTTTGCAAAGTTTTTATCAACGAGATTGTCCGCGTCAAAGACCATATATCCGTGATAATAACCCTTTCCAACCGTGTCCCAAACGTGATGAACTAATTCGTTAAGAGCGTATCCTTTACCTTTGAGAGTGGTATTATTTCTTTCGTAAACTTTAGCGCCGTAGGAATTCGCTATTTCTGCCGTGTTATCCGTGCAGTTATCCGCAACAACGTAAATGTCTAATAATCCTTTCGGGTAGTCCTGTTTGTTTAGACTGTCGAGAAGTTGACCGATTACGTTTGCCTCGTCTTTTGCCGATATTAAAACTGCATATTTTTTAGCCTCGGCATCAGGAAACTTTCGCGGTTTTTTAATAAAATTCAACAGTACTAAAAACCACTGATACGCAAAACACAGACCTATAAGCACTGTCGATATTAAATTTATAGTAAGCAAAGTGTCCATAAAGTTTTTTCCTATGTTTTTTCACAGTTTACACTTTAAATTATATTTTGTCAAGGAAATACGATAAAGGCGTTCATAGTTTTGCAAAACTGTTTGACTACTTAACTTTACTGTGATAAAATACTAATATTATTTATAGGACGACTTCGTATGGAAAACAAATACTTTGGAAAAATAATTGATACGCACGCCCATATATATCCTGATAAAATCGCCGAAAAAGCAGTTCACGCAATCGGTGCTTTTTACGATATTCACATGGCGAAAGGTGGAAATATTTCATCTCTTTTAGAAAACGGTGGAAAAATTGGCGTAAGAAAATACGTCGTACACTCTTTAGCGACTACCGTACATCAAGTGCAATCTATCAATAATTTTATTTTAGGTTCAGCGGATGCGATTAGCGCTTTCGTTCCTTTTGCAACTTTGCACCCCGATATGGAAGAAAAAGATATCGAGCAAGAAGTGGAAAGAGTAATATCCCTTGGCGCGAAAGGAATTAAACTTCATCCCGATTTCCAAAAGTTTTATATGGACGACGAAAACGTATTTAAAATTTATCGCGCAACGAGTGGAAAGTTACCCATACTTTTCCACGCAGGGGATAACCGTTACGACTATAGCGCGCCCGCGCGATTGGCTAAAGTTGCCAAACTTTTCCCGGATTTAAAAGTTATTGCAGCCCACTTCGGCGGATATCATAGATGGGACGAAGTAGGGGTGTATAAAGGACTTGAAAACGTTTATTACGATACTTGTTCGTCTTTGTTTATGTTGTCGCCCGAGCAAGCGGTAGATATTATCGGTATGCTTGGAGTGGATAGATTTTTCTTCTCGTCGGATTACCCTATGTGGGATCACGAAAACGAGTTTAAGAATGTTTCTCGCTTAAAGTTGACGGACGAAGAAAAAGAGATGATATTCTACAAAAACGCCGAAAGGGTATTAGGTATATGAGAAAGAGATTAGACGAATTTTTAGTCGAATTAAATCTCGTTGAAGATATAATTACTGCAAGAGCGGAAATTATGAGCGGAAGGGTTTTCGTCAACGGAGTTAGAAGCGACAAGGCGGGAAACCTTATAAAGGACGACGCAAAAATCGAATTAAAAACTAAATGCCCGTACGTTTCTCGCGGTGGATATAAGTTGGCTGGCGCAATAGACGGGTTTAACTTGGTAGTAGAAGACAAAACTTGTTTGGATATAGGCTCATCCACGGGCGGTTTTACGGATTGCTTATTACAAAACGGCGCTAAAACCGTTTACGCAGTTGACGTTGGAGTTGAACTCGCTTGGAAACTTCGTTGCGACGAAAGAGTAAAGGTAATGGAAAAGACAAATATCCGCCATTGTACTAAAGAAACTTTTGGCACGGAGTTTGATTTTATTTGCGGAGACGTTTCTTTTATATCTTTAAAGCACGTTTTCCCCGTAGCGGAAGAAGTTTTGTCTTGTGACGGTGAGTGCGTGTTTTTGGTTAAACCGCAGTTTGAAGCAAGACGGGAAGAAGTAGGACAAGGCGGTATCGTTAGAGATTTTTCCGTCCACTTAAATGTTTTAAAAACCGTAGTCGGTTACACGAGTCTTGTGTGTGTGGACGTTTTACCGTCGCCCATTAAAGGGGGAGAAGGAAATATCGAGTACCTTATAAGGCTTAAAAGGGACGGAGAAGCAATAGGCGAAAATGAATTTTTAAAAGCGGTGGAGTATGCAAGAGAAAAATTCCAAAAGAAATAAAATTTGGCTCAGAACGGTTGGGCTTGATGAAAAAATCATAAAAGAAAAAATATACGAGTACACGGGAGAAAGCATAAACTGTTTTATAGAAAAACTTAGAGAAGTTTGTGAAGAGTTAGACGAACCGACTCCCGTTGTTTTGAAAACCCATTTCAATAGTTTTAAACAATTCAATATCGTGAGATTTGTGTCCCGCGACTTTGTGGAATCGGTGTATTTTGATAAGATGATTTTGGAGTATATAAAATAATGAAACTTGACGTTAAACGCACCGTGCTTATAGGGTTAGGATTTTTAACCATAATGATGTTGTGGCAAGTCTATAATTGGATGGTGCCACTTTTCCTTGACGATTTTTTAAAGGAAATCACTAACAATAACGAACTATACATAGGTATCGTAATGGCTCTCGATAACTTATTCGCTTTATTTATGATACCTTTAATGGGAAATTTATCGGATAAAACTAAAACCAAACTCGGAAGACGTATGCCGTATATCACGGTTGGTATCATTTTGTCGGCAGCGGCTTTTATGTTGTTACCGCTCACTAAAACTTTAAATTCCGTTTGGTTATTAATAGTCAATATCTTGTTGGTTTTGCTTTTTATGAACGTTTACCGTTCGCCGTGCGTTGCGCTAATGCCCGACATTACGCCCAAAGCATTGAGAAGTAAAGCGAATAGCATTATAAACATTTTAGGTGGCGTAGGCTTTGCAATAGGATATTTATGTATATTATTTTTCTCAAAAATTGAGATAATTCCGTTTTTAGTCGTGTCCGTCGTTATGATACTTTGCTTGGTTATAATGCTCCTTAAAGTGCGTGAAAATCAATTCGTGGACGAATACAGAGCCCAACTTAAAGCAAACGGTATTAGCGAAGAAGAAGACCAAAAAGAAGACGAAGAACAGGGCAATAGGGCGCGAACCGCAAGAAAAAACGTTTGGTTGGTTTTGCTCGTCGTATTTTGCGTTTATATGGCTAATAACGCCGTTGAAACATTTATGTCCCTTTATAGTGACAACGTTTTTGGTGACGTACAAGGCGTGCCTTTTGGTATGAACGCAGGCGCGCTTGCTATGGTGCCTTTTGGTATTGCAACCTTCGTGTTTGCCTATCCGTCCGCAGTTGTTGCTCAAAAAATAGGTAGAAAAATGACCATACTTATAGGCGCGGTTCTTATGGGAGCGTCCTTTATGGGCGTTGGTTTATTTAACGGATTTTCTTACGTTTTATTAGTGTTTTTCGTGCTCGCAGGTATGGGCTTTTCCTTTATTACCATAAATATTTATCCTATGGTTGTGGAGAGTTGTTCGGCTCGTGACACGGGAAGATACACAGGATATTATTATACCGCATCAATGCTTGCTCAATCTATTACTCCTGCGTTTTGCGGATTACTCATAGGTAACGTTTTTAACAGTTACGGCGCGCTTTTCCCATATTGCGCTGTATTTATGGGTATAGTCGTAGTAGTGCTGTTGCTAATAAAAGACGATGCGAAGAATTAAATAATTAGACGTTGAACAATGTTTTACGTTAGAGGTGAAAGAAATGAATGAACAAACACAGAGAAATAAATCGGCTAATAAAGTAATGCTCGTTTTTACGGGTACAATTATAGTGCTTTTCCTTATCGTTACGTTTGGTTGGGATGCTATCCGTAACGCAGTAACAACCACTCCGAACGCGTTACTCATATTCGACGCATTGGTTATGGTAACTTTAATGATGTTGTGCGTTTATGCTTTGGTTATATTTTATCTATGCAAACTCATTAAAGATTATCGTTTTAAAAAGGCTTTACCCGATAAATTTTGGTCGCCTTGGGGTATAACGAAAAAAGTTTTGGCTCTCGCTTGCGTAGTGTTGGTTACCTTTCTTTTTATAACTAATTTAGTAAACGTCGTAAACGATTGCAATGAAGGATATGAAGAAGTAATTTATACCGTCGTTAAATGCGAATCAAACGACGGCGAACAAGCAAAATTCGTATATAAAGAAGGAAATCAAGAAAAAAGCGCAACTTGCACGCTTTTTGATAAAATTGATTGGAGTAATTCAAATAAGTATACGGCTTTAGGTAAATTCGGCGCAGGAAGCGGAAATTCTACTTTCGTTTTTTATAAATATAAACACAGCGGTTTGCTTTTGGCTGTGGGTAGAGTAAGTACGGGTTACGTAGATTAAAGGGAAAAATGTTTAACACGATAATTTTTGATTGGAACGGCACTATTATAAACGACGTTCAAGCGTGCTTGGATATACTTTGTACTATGCTAAACCGTTACGGATTAAAGTCTGTTACGATGGAAGAGTATAGGGAAGCGTTTACCTTTCCAGTTATAGAGTACTATAAAAAAGTCGGTTTCGTGTTTGATAACTACACCTTTGAAGAGGTTGCGTCACATTTCGTGCCTATGTACGACGAAGTTTATCCTAAATGCAAATTGTACGACGGAATAGTAGATTTAATCAAAAAATTAAAGGGCGAAGGAAAAAATTTGTATCTTTTATCCGCAACGGAAAAGAGTAGTTTGTACGAACAAACGGAATACTTTAAAGTCCGCGATTTGTTTAAAGAAATTTTAGGTACGGATAACTTCCACGGCAAGAGTAAAACGGAAGAAGCAAAAGACTTAATCAAAAGATTAGACTGTAATTTAGACGAGATTTTATTTATAGGGGACACCGAATACGACTACAAACTTGCAAGCGAATTAGGCGTTCAATGCGCCCTTTTAGACTATGGACATAAACCCCCTGAAATACTCAAAAAATATACCGAAAACGTCTTTTCTTCCGTTTCAGAATTGGAAAAATTTTTGTGTAAATAGCCCGTTGTTTTACCAATTGAAATTTTGAATTGTGCAAATGTTTATTTTGCACAATTTTTATATGATAAACTTGTGCAAGTTGCATAAAAAATCAACTTTTTTTCAAAACTATCTATACAAAAAAACAATTTTATGCTATAATACGATTGAATTTTAGGACAATGAGGAATTTATGGAAAAAATTGCAATTATTGATTTAGGCTCAAATTCTGCCAGACTTGTTCTCGTTAACATTTTGGATGGTGGTTATTTCATGGTGTTTGATGAACTCAAAGAGAGCATCAGACTTGGCCAGGATATGGAACGCGACGGATTTTTAAAGCCTGCTCGCGTAACTCAAACTATCAAAACTCTCAAAATGTTTAGAAGACTTTGTGACGCTAACCACGTTGACAAAATTTTTGCATACGCAACTGCCGCAGTTAGACGCGCTAAAAACCAAAAGAGTTTTTTGGATGAAGTAGGGGTAACTTGCGGTATTAAACTTAAAGTTTTGTCACAAGACGAAGAAGCCCAACTCGTTTACACCGGAGTTATTAATTCTATGGACGTGCCTAAAGGACTTATCGTCGATATTGGTGGTGGAAGTACCCAAGTTATTTATTACAATCGAAAAAATCTCTTAGCGCAAGAAACTTTCCCGTTTGGAACGGTTACTTTGACTGACTTGTTTAAAGACGAAGACTTGTCGCCTAAAGATAGATTTGATAAGATTAACGCGTATGTTAGCGAGCAACTTGAAAAGATAGAGTGGCTCAAAGAAATTGATCCCGACACTCAACTTATAGGTGTTGGCGGTTCGTTTAGAAATTTAGGTAAGATTAGTAGATTGTTGGCTAAATATCCATTGGACGTTGCGCATAATTATCACATAAATACCGAATCCTTTACGAGTATTTGCGATACGATAAAGACCATGGATTTAAGTAGCACTATGAAGATAAAAGGACTTAGTAGCGAGAGAGCGGATATATTCCCGTCCGCGCTTGCAGCAATCAAGGCTTTTACCGACAAACTTGATTTCCCTGAAATTATTATAAGCGGTTCAGGCCTTCGTGAAGGCGCTATGTTTAGATACGCCGTTCCTATGACTGCGGAAAGACCTATAACCGACGTTTTGGGATACAGTTTAAATACGCTTGTTCGTTATTACGGAGAGAATTTATCTCACGTAGAACACGTATATAATCTTTCTATGCAGTTGTTTAAGCAACTCAAAGTTTTACATAAGTTGCCGAGAGCATACATAAAAGTACTTAGAGTAGCATCAATTTTACACGATATAGGTCAACACATTAAGTATTACGACCACCACAAGCACTCGTCTTATATGATATTGAATTCTACGCTTTACGGCATATCTCACCGTGAAATCGTTATGGCGTCCTTCGTTGCTTGGGCTCATAGAAAGAACGATATATCGAACAACGAACTTCTTCGTTATAGCAAAATACTTATGGAAGAAGACGTTGATGCAGTTAAGAAACTCGGCGTGATTTTGAGAATTGCGGAAAGTTTTGACAGAAGCATGAGCGGAATGGTTAGAGGAGTTAACTGTGACGTTTTGGGTGACAGCGTAATTATGAAGACGGAAACGGACGGAGATTGTTCGCTCGAAGTCAAAGACGCGTTGTCAGCGAGTGCAGAGTTCAAGAGAGCATACAAGAAAAATCTTGAAATATTATAAAAAAGTGAAAACCGATTTAAAATCGGTTTTCTTTTTGGGAGATAGACGTGAAATACGGAATTACTACACATTATTTTAGTCCATTTGTAAAAAGTGACGAGCAGTTATATAGCGAAATTAAAAAAGCAGGTTACGATTGCATAGATTTGTCAATGTACGACAAAATGTTTGTCGTGCACCCTGTCTTTAGCGAAAGCGCGCAAAAATGGCGTGAGTTTTTCAAAAATAAAGCAAAAATAGCAAAGGATAACGGGCTTGCGATTTGGCAAGCGCACGCAATCTTTCCGCCTGACTTTACCGAAGGACACGTGAGAGATTATTGTACTGATTTTGAGTACGACCACTATAAAAAAGAAATTGAAGCGGCAAGTTTGGCAGGCGCAAAGTATCTCGTCGTTCATCATCATAAAGACGGCGCGTTAGCGCCCGTAAATATGCAAAAACGCGCTTTTGAGAAGAATAAAGAGTTTTACGAGAAATTATTGCCAACATTTAAAGATTGTGGCATAACGCTCGCTATAGAGAACTTATTTACCCCGACGAAAGAAGAAAGATATGGATATAGAAGAAGTCATATAGCAACGGCGGAAGACGTTTTAGCCTTTTTGGATTATCTTGGGGACGAGAGTGTAGTAACTTGTTTGGATACGGGACACATGAATATGTTCGGGCTTGACGTAGAAGACACGATTTTAAAATTAGGGGATAAACTAAAAGTTTTGCACCTTCACGATAATTACGGAAACGCCGACTTGCACTTGCCACCGCAGTACGGAAATCTTAACTGGATAAAGATGAAAAACGCTCTCGATAAAATAGGTTTTGACGGAGTTTATTCGCTTGAACTTGACGGAATAGGCAGGGGAAAGGATTTGTCTTTGAACCTTATTATGAAACTTGCTAAACAGTCGTTAGAAGTTTTAAAGGATATTTGGGAATAAAATTTTGTTTATAAGATACGATAATAAATATGT
>JAZSRG010000091.1:0-11160 GCA_045538365.1 Clostridia bacterium | reverse complement strand
GGTTCGTCACCGCCCGAGAAACCACCGGGGAACATAATCATTTGTGATTTTGAGATAAGTTCCGCCATTTTTTCAACGGACTCTTTAATGTCTTGCGGTGAACGGTTTTTAACTACGAATACGATAGGTTCTGCTCCTGCATCTTTAAATACTTTTGCAGAGTCATATTCACAGTTCGTGCCCGGGAATACGGGGATAAAGATACGCGGTTTAGCGATTTTAATCTCCGAAGTCTTGTCTTTATCCGTTTTGTAACGAATATTTTCAACTATTCCCCTGCTGGGCGCGGTCGTTCTGTAAACGCTCTCTAAAGTGGACGTGAAACTTTGGGTTGCGCCAAAGTTATTTAAGGACTTATCCTTAAAGTCAAACTTGCCGTCAAGGTCGGTTGAACCGATATATTCGGGGTTGAAAGCAAGTAAAGGAGCGGTTTCGTCACACATAACTACGAAGTCGCCGTAGGTTTGTTCAAAGAGTTTTGCGGACGGTTTTTCAAAATCAAAGCCTAAACCGTTACCCATACAACTCTTGATAACCGCTGCCTGTACACCACCGTCTTCTACAACGGTTGCGTACTTAATATTTCCGCTCTTAATATTTTCGTGAACACAGTCAAACAAGTCAAGCGCGTACTTGTAGTCAATCATACCGTATTCGTCACGCTTTAAGGGAAGTCTATATACTCTACCTACGCCGTCAAACGCGTTGTGAATAACTTCGCTTGCTTTAGATATACCTACTGCAAAACTGATAAGCGTCGGCGGTACGTCGATATCCTCAAACGTTCCGCTCATAGAGTCTTTACCACCGATTGCGCCTACTTCAAGACCGATTTGGGCGGAAAGCGCGCCGAGTAATGCGCTCAAAGGCTCGCCCCAACGCTCTGCGCTCGTTCCCAAACGCTTGAAGAACTCTTGCATAGTAAGTCTAACGGTCTTTCTATCAACGCCTGCTGCAACGAGTTTTGCAAGTGAAGTTACGACTGAATAAACCGAACCGATATAGGGAGATGCGCTCATAAGAGCGGGATAACAACCGTAAGAACATACCGTTGCCGTATCCGTGTGACCGTTTACAGGGGGTTTTGCAGCCATAACGATAGACGGCGTTAATTGATATTTACCACCCAAAGGCATAAGCACGGTGGACGCGCCTATCGTGGAGTCGAAAATCTCTTGCATACCCTTTTCTGAACAAACGTTAAGTCTTGAAAGTTCGTTTCTTGACGCTGCTGCATAATCGCCTTTATCTATATAAGACTGGGTTACTTTATCAAGTTTGGTGAAGTAATCCGTCTTTTTCTCTACGATTTTTGCTTTAGTTATTTGTTTAACGCCGTTAGTGTCCAAAAATGCTCTTGCGATATCTACGATAAACTCGCCTTTATAACTCATTCTCATACGACCGGTGTCCGTAACTACTGCAACAACGTTAGCGGCAAGGTTTTCTTCCTTCGCGTAACCTACGAATTCGTCAAGGTCTTTGGCTCTTAAAACTACAGCCATTCTCTCTTGTGATTCGCTGATTGCAAGTTCGGTACCACCCAAACCTTCGTACTTTTTAGTGATTTTATCAAGGTCGATATCAAGTCCGTCTGCAAGTTCGCCGATAGCAACGGATACACCGCCTGCGCCGAAGTCGTTACATTTGATAACGAGTTTAGATGCTTTTTTGTTACGGAAAAGTCTTTGAAGTTTTCTTTCCGTCAAAGGATTACCTTTTTGAACTTCTGCTCCGCAAACTTCAACTGACTTTACGGTGTGAGCCTTGGAACTACCCGTTGCGCCACCGATACCGTCACGTCCCGTTTCTCCACCTAAAAGCACGATAATGTCGCCTGCTTTAGGCTTATGTCTAACTACGTTACCACGGGGTGCGCCTGCAATAACGAAACCTGTTTCAAGTCTTTTTGCTTTATAATTCTCGTGGTACATTTCAGAAACCAAACCGGTAGCAAGACCTATTTGGTTACCGTAACTTGAGTATCCTGCCGTTGCGCGAGTGGATATTACGCGTTGGGGAAGTTTACCTTTCAAGGTGTCTTCCAATGGTACGGTCGGATTAGCCGCGCCCGTTACGCGCATTGCTTGGTAAACGTACGTTCTACCGGACAACGGATCACGAATTGCGCCACCCAAACAAGTTGCCGCGCCACCAAAAGGCTCGATTTCGGTAGGATGGTTGTGCGTTTCGTTTTTGAACATGATAAGCCACTCTTCCGTCTTTCCGTCAACGTCAACGGGAACGACAACGGAACAAGCGTTAATTTCGTCCGACGTGTCAAGGTTATCGAGTTTACCTTCTTTTTTAAGTTTTTTAGCGGCAATAGTCGCTACGTCCATAAGACAGGGATATTTTTCCGGTCTTTTTGCGTAAAACTCGCTAAATAAATCTTGATATAAGTTATAAGCGTCTTTTACGTGCGGGTTTTCACTGTCAATTTCAACGCTTTCAAGTTCGGTCAAGAAAGTCGTATGACGGCAGTGGTCCGACCAATAAGTATCGATTACTTTGAGTTCTGTAATAGTGGGCGCTCTGCCTTCTCCCTTAAAGTAATCACGAACGAACGCCAAGTCCGCCGTGCTCATAGCAAAACCGTTTTGGGCGTGGAACTCTTGAATTTCTTTCTCGCCGTAGTTTACGAAATCGTGTAAAACTTCAACGGGTTTTGGTTCGTCCAACGCGGGATTTAAGGTTTCAGGCAACTCCATTGCGCCTTCTCTCGACTCAACGGGGTTGATTATATATTTTTTGATTTTCTCAAGGTCGGTGTCCGTGATGTCCTTGATTGCGTAAACGGTTGCGCAACGAACGGTGGGGCGTTCTTTCATAGTTAAAAGTTGAACGCATTGAGCCGCGCTGTCCGCTCTTTGGTCGTATTGACCGGGCAAATATTCCGTAACTATGGTTTTATATCCTTCACTATACGGAAATTCGTCAAAAGTTTTATCTACGGGCGGTTCGCTAAAAATTTGTTTAACTGCCTTGGGATAATCTTCTTTATCAATGCCTTCCGTGTCGTAACGGATAAGGGTGTGAAAATCAGAAAATTTTACTTTTAAAATCTCTTTGAGTTCATTTGCTTGTTTAACTGCTTGAACGTCAAATCCTTCTTTTTTCTCTACAAAAAGTCTGCGTATCATAAGTACCTCACAAATTCTTTCCGATATCGCGTCTAAAATGAACGCCGTCGAAAGTAATATTTTCTACCGCTTTGTATGCTTTTTTTCTTGCGTCTTCTATGTCGTTACCTATTGCGGAAACACCGAGTACGCGTCCGCCGTTGGTTACGAGTTTGCCGTCTTTTATAGCCGTTCCTGCGTGGTAAACGTACGCTTCGCCTACGTCCCCTATCGTAATCTCTTTGCCCTTTGGGTAACTCTCAGGATATCCGCCTGACGCCATAACTACGCAAACTGCGCTTTGTTTTTTGAACTCAACGGGTACGGTATCAAGTTTTCCGTCAATGATTGCGTTCATAATTTCGTACAAATCGCTGTCTAAAAGGGGTAATACCGCTTGGGTTTCAGGATCTCCAAAACGCGCGTTGTATTCGAGAACTTTAACTCCAGACTTAGTCATCATAAGTCCAAAGTACAAAACGCCCTTGAAAGGTCTGCCTTCGCTATTCATTGCGTCAATAGTTTTAGTGATAATCGTGTCGTAAACTTCTTTTGCAATGTCGTCGGTGTACGCTTGGCTTGGGGCAAACGCGCCCATACCGCCCGTATTCAAACCTTTATCCCCGTCAAAGGCTCTCTTGTGGTCTTGACTGGATATCATAGGAATAGTGGTCTTGCTATCCGTGAAAGCCAAAATCGACACTTCTTTTCCTACCAAAAATTCTTCAATAACTACGGTATTTCCCGCCGTTCCGAAACGTTTGTCAAGCATAATGCCGTCGAGAGCGTCGATTGCGTCTTTTTCGTTTTCGCAAATGATAACACCTTTACCGAGAGCCAAACCGCTTGCTTTTACTACCAACGGATATTCCGCGCTCTTAACGTAAGCAACTGCTTTTTCGTAATCCGTGAAAACTTCGTATCCTGCCGTTGGGATACCGTATTTTTTCATAAGGTCTTTAGAAAAAGCCTTACTTCCTTCAATAATAGCGGCGTTTTTCTTTGGACCAAAGGCTCTAATGCCGTTTTCTTCCAATATATCCACGAGTCCTGCGGACAACGGATCGTCAGGGGCTACGACTACGAGAGAAATATCTTCGTGCGCTTTGCAAAATTCTACGATTTTGTCAAATTCCATAGCGCCGATGGGCGCGGTTTCCGCAATCTCTGCTATACCTGCGTTTCCGGGTAAGCAATATGCTTTATCTACTTTTTTTGATGCTAAAAGGCTCTTAACTATAGCGTGTTCGCGACCGCCTGAACCTATAACAACTACGCTGTTCATACTCCCTCCGATTAATGTTTAAAATGACGAAGTCCGGTGAAAATCATAGGAATACCGAGTTCGTTTGCTTTATCAATACTTTCTTGGTCTCTCTTGCTTCCGCCCGGTTGAACGATTGCGGCAATTCCGCCTTCAGCCGCTGCAATTACGCAGTCGTTGAACGGGAAGAAGGCGTCGGATGCCATAATTGCGCCTTTTGCTTTATCTCCTGCGTGTTCAATGGCTTGATTGGTTGCCCAGATACGGTTGGTTTGACCTGCACCGATACCTACGCTTACACCGTCTTTTACAAGCACGATTGCGTTTGACTTGGTGTGTTTAACAACCTTCATAGCAAAAATCATATCTTTAATTTGGCTTTGTTCGGGCGCTTTTGACGTAACTACGGTGTAGTCGTCGATAAGTTTATCGTTTGCGCCTTGAACGAGAAGTCCGCCTCTAACTTTCTTCATTTCGTAAAGTCCGTCAACGTGAGTGGTTATGTCGGGAAGACGTAAAAGTCTTAACGCGCTCTTTTGTTTCAAGAGTTCTAAAGCGTCTTTATCAAAGTCGGGAGCAACTACGATTTCAATGAAAATCTTGCTAATAATTTCTGCGGTTTTAAGGTCAACCGTTCTATTCAACGCGATAATTCCACCGAAAATTGATACGGGGTCCGCGTCGTAGGCAAGTTGCATTGCTTCACTAATATTTTTTGCGCTTGCAACACCGCAAGGATTGGTATGTTTTACTGCAACTGCGGTGGGTTCGTCAAATTCACGAAGAAGATCAAGCGCGCCGTTGGTGTCGTTGATGTTATTGAAACTCAATTCTTTACCGTTTAATTGTTCTGCGTTTGAAAGAGCGCCTTTTACGGGCATAACTTCATGGTAGAACGCTGCGCTTTGATGCGGATTTTCTCCGTATCTCATTTCTTGTGATTTTTCGTAAGCGTAAGTTACGCTCTCGGGGTACTCAATGCCCAAATCTTTACGGAGATAGGTAGAAATCAAGGTGTCGTAAACTGCGGTGTGTTGATATACCTTGTACATAAGGTATTTACGGGTTTTGATATCAACTTCTCCGCTCTTCAAGCCGTCAACAACCAAAGAATAATCTTTCGGATCAACCAAAACTAAAACGTCTTGATAGTTTTTAGCAGCGCTTCTAAGCATAGTAGGTCCGCCGATATCAATGTTTTCAACTGCTTCAGCAAACTCAACGCCTTCTTTCATAATGGTTTGTTTGAAGGGATAAAGGTTAACTACTACGATATCAATGGTGTTGATATTGAGTTTTTCAAGTTGGCTCATGTGTTCGGGGTTGCTTCTCATAGCAAGAAGTCCTGCGTGAACGGCGGGGTGCAAGGTCTTTACACGTCCGTCCAAGCACTCGGGAAAACCGGTGATATCGCTAATACCGATAACTTTGATACCTGATTCGGCTAAAACTTTGTGCGTGCCACCCGTGGATATGATTTCATATCCTAAATTAACTAACTCTTTGCAAAGTTCAACTACTCCGCTTTTGTCTGAAACGCTTACTAATGCTCTCTTTTTCATCTCTATATCTCCTTGTTTTATCCTTTTATTTTAACTCGTCCATCGACGAAAATTACTTTATCATCACACAAAAGTCCTACGACTTCGGGTAAAAGTTTGTGTTCTTCTACTAAAACTTTTTGTTGTATCATCTCGGGGGTGTCGTCAAACTCAACGGGAACTACGACTTGTTTTATAATCGCGCCCGTGTCCGCGCCTTCGTCCACGAAATGTACGGTTGCGCCCGTATATCTTACCCCTCTTTTCCATACCGCTTCGTGTACTCTCATACCGTAAAAGCCCATTCCGCAAAAAGAAGGAATTAAGGACGGGTGAATATTTACGATTTTGTTACGGTAAGTTGACACGACGATTTCGGGTAAAATGCCCAAATATCCCGCCAAAATAACGTAATCAACGTTACACGAATTAAGCAAAGAAAGAAGAGTATCACTCTCTCCTCTCTTAACGTATTCCGCGCGAATAGAGTGCTTTTTAGCGCGCTCTAAAGCGAACGCACTTTCTTTGTCGGATATAACGACTTCTATCTTGCCGTTAATCTTCCCTAACTCTACCGCGTCTATTATACTTTGTAAATCGGTGCCTCCGCCCGAGGCTAAAACTGCTATTTTTTTCACAAATCTACACCCTCGTTAGCGGTTACTTCACCAATAATGTACGCCTTTTCGCCAAGCGCTTCGGCTTCTTTTCTCACTTGTTCAGCAATAGACTTATCAACTGCTAAAACCATACCGATACCCATATTGAAAGTGTTGTAAAGAGAACGTTTGCTAGCCCCCGACAATCTTTCCATAACCTTAAATACCTTGGGTACTTCGTAACTTTCAGTATCAATTTTTACACCCATGCCCTTAGGAATAATTCTGGGTATATTTTCAATAAATCCACCGCCCGTGATGTGCGCAATACCTTTGATTGCAAACTTTTCAATGAGTGACAAAACGGTTTTAACGTAAATTTTGGTGGGAGTCAACAAAACTTCAGCGGTGTTGCCGAGTTCGTTGTCGAACTTTTTAAGTCCTTCTGCAGTTTCGCCAAAAAGTTTACGAACCAAACTGTATCCGTTACTGTGGATACCGCTGGACGCAAGACCAACTAAAACGTCGCCGGGAACGATATTTTTACCGTTAATAACTTTATTGCGGTCGCAAATACCAACGGAAAAACCTGCGATATCGTATTCGTCAACGGGATAAAAACCGGGCATTTCCGCAGTTTCTCCACCGATAAGCGCGCAACCTGCTTGACGGCAACCTTCTGCAACGCCGGATACGATTTCAGCAACTTTTTCGGGATCTAATTTGCCTAAAGCAATATAATCAAGGAAAATAAGGGGTTTTGCGCCTTGACAAACGATATCGTTAACGCACATTGCAACGGCGTCAATTCCTATCGTGTCGTGCTTGCCCGTAATCATAGCGTATCTGAGTTTAGTACCAACTCCGTCCGTACCTGCAACGAGTACGGGATCGGTTTCTTTGTCCCCTAAAGCATAAAAACCACCGAAACTGCCGAGTCCACCGATAACGTTTTTGTCAAACGTGCTCTCAACGTGTTTCTTCATAAGGCTTACAGCCTTGTAACCGGACTCAACGTCCACACCTGCGCTTTTGTAGTCAATAGCCATTGCTTTTCTCCTTAATTGATAGACGACAAGAAAGCCTTCTCATCAGCCATTACCTTGTCCGCCATATTTTTTTTGTATTGAATCATTTTGTCCGCTAAATCCGCATATTTTACGGAAAGCGTTTGAATAGCCAAAAGTCCTGCGTTCAGTCCGCCGTTTATAGCAACGCAACCAACGGGAATACCTGCGGGCATTTGAACCATAGACAACAAACTGTCAAGTCCGTCTAAAGTTGACGACTTAACGGGAAGTCCTATTACGGGTAAATGAGTGAAAGCCGCAACTACTCCACCCAAGTGAGCGGCTTTGCCTGCCGCTGCAATTATAACTTCAATACCGTTTTTGTGAGCGTTTCCTGCAAACTCGTGAACGGCATCCGGAGTACGGTGCGCGGATAAAATACGAACTTCGGTTTCAACACCGAATTCTTTTAATACGTTAATTGCGGGCGCTACTACGTCGTAATCCGACTTGCTACCCATAATAATACCGACTTTTGCCATATTACACCTCTATATATAATTGTAATATATATTATAACTAATATTGAGTAAAAAAGCAACCCAAACACCCTATAAACTTTACAAAAAAAGAGCGTACGCATAAGATTTTTTTCTTACAACGTACGCTCTTTGATTTTAAGTATAATTTTAAAATAATTTTATACTATTCCTTGCGCTTTCATTGCTTCAGCAACCTTGATAAAGCCTGCGATATTTGCGCCTGCAACAAGGTTGTCGCCTAAACCGTATTCGTTAGCGGCTTTGATGCTGTTTTCAAAGATATTTTTCATAATAACTTTGAGTTTAGCGTCAACTTCTTCGCTTGACCAACTATAACGCATAGAGTTTTGTGACATTTCAAGACCTGAAACTGCAACGCCACCTGCGTTAACTGCTTTGGACGGAGCAACTACTACGCCGTTTGCTCTAAGATATGCAACTGCTTCGTTGGTGCTAGGCATGTTGGATACTTCAACGTAGTATTTAACGCCGTTTTTAACGATCATTTCTGCTTCTTTGATACCTACTTCGTTTTGGGTAGCGCAAGGCATCAAAACGTCTGCTTTTACGCCCCAAGGTTTTTCGCCGGCGAAGAAAGGTACGCCGAATTTATCTGCGTAATCTTGTACTCTGTTACGGCAAGAATCACGCATTTCGAGCATGTAGTTAATCTTTTCTTCAGTTGAGATACCGTCTTTATCATAAACGTATCCGTCAGGACCGGAAATAGTAACTACTTTACCGCCGAGTTCGGTAATTTTCTTAACCGTACCCCAAGCAACGTTACCAAATCCTGATACTGCGAAGGTTTTGCCTTTAATGTCGTCTTTGAAATATTTGAGCATTTCAACAGTATAGTAAACTGCGCCGAAACCGGTTGCTTCAGGACGGATAAGAGAACCGCCGAAAGGAAGTCCTTTACCAGTCAAAACACCCGTGAATTCGTTACGAAGTCTTTTGTATTGACCGTAAAGATATCCGATTTCTCTTGCGCCAACACCAATGTCACCTGCAGGAACGTCGGTGTCCGGACCAATGTGGCGTTGAAGTTCGGTCATAAAACTTTGGCAGAATCTCATAATTTCAGCGTCGGATTTACCTTTAGGATCAAAGTTGCTTCCGCCTTTGCCACCGCCCATAGGCAAACTGGTCAAAGAGTTTTTAAGGGTTTGTTCTAAACCTAAAAACTTAATAATTGACAAGTTTACGGAAGGATGGAAACGCAAACCACCTTTGTAAGGTCCGATTGCGCTATTGAATTGTACACGGTATCCTTTGTTGATTTGAACGTTGCCGTTGTCGTCAACCCAAGGTACGCGGAACATTACTACTCTTTCGGGTTCACAAAAACGCTCGAGAAGACCGATTTTTTCGTATTCAGGATGTTTTTCCAAAACTACGTCGAGAGATTCGAGAATTTCCGTTGCAGCCTGATGGAATTCAGGCTCGTTAGGGTTGTTAGCCTTTAATGCTTCCAATACTCTGCTTGCATATGCATTCATTGTTTTATTTCTCCTTTAGAAAATAAAGATTTTTAACAATAAATATTTTATCACAGAGTTTTTTAAATTCAAAATACTTGATAGGGGGTAAAACCTATTTTTTTTCCTTTTTTTTCTAATTTTTTTATTTTTTTTACTCCAAAGCCTTTAATATTTCTTCCAATCTTTTTGTTTGTTCATTGGACAAAAAAGGAAGTACTGTCTTTTTAAAGTTTTCGAGTTCGGCTTGGTTAAATTTCCCTTGACTTTTGGCTTGATTTACGGAATCCACTAACTCCTTCATCAACTCGTCTTCCGTGCGGGATTCTCTATCCTTTATCATTTTTTCCACGCTCTCCATCGTTTTATCGTCTTTTGTAACCGTCTCCCCCTCTATCTCTTGTTTTTTCTGTTTTTCCGTTGGTGTAAAACTCTTAAAATCTCGCATTTTTTGCCTCCTTTTTACACATTACAATATATGTCTGCATATACTGTTGTGTGAGGGAAATATGGATGAACTTTTAAAACTTTTCTCAAATTTAAACGCGCAAGGGGACGCTAATAATTGGGCTACGATTTTGCCTACCCTTATGAAACTAATGGCGCAAAACGAGCAAAAAAAAGACGTGGAGATATCCACGTCCGAGTTGTCTTCCGTTTTGCACGAACTTATTAAAAAAGATTTGTGATTAGTCGGACAACAGACTAACCGCGCGCAAAAATTGATTGTCTTCAAAAAGAGAATTTACCCTGTTAAATACAAGGTTATTCTCCCCTTTCGGAGTAAAGCCTTTGCCGTGAATAGAGTTCACGTAACCGCTTGCGCCTAAAACGTATTGGCTAACGTCGCCGTAGAAATTATATTCGCCTACGGTCAACTTTAATTTAAATTGATTTTTTGCCCCGACTGGATAGTTAACTATATTTTGCGCCACCCCTTTGCCGTACGTTGTCGTTCCTACTATTTCCGCCACTCCTTGGACGAGCATTGCGCCCACTAACGCTTCGGATGCCGAAGCCGTACTGCCGTTTACTAACACTACGATTTCGCCACCTTCAACGCCTTTAAAAATATAGTTATTTTCGTAGGTTTTGTACTCATATTTAGTGCCGTCTTTATAATTTAAACAAATAATAGGTATATCCTTTCCGTGTGTTTCGTTGTCTAAAAGCATAGACGCTACTTGAGTTAAAACGTTGCCGTCCCCACCCGGATTTCCGCGAAGGTCTAATATAAGTTTTGTCTTTCCTCTAATTCTAAACTGTTCGAAGGCTTGGCTCAACTGTTCTGCCGAACCTTGGTCAAATTTTTCATATAAAACGTACCCGATTTTTTTATCAATATCCAAACCGAACTCTGAAAAATCCAATATAGTACGCACGTAATTTTTCTCTTTGTTTTCCGCAACTAAAGTGGCTATTTTGCCGTTTTTACCGCCTTTTTCGGGACAAAAATAGAGTTTTATACTTTCCCCTACTTTTTTATTCCCAACAAGCGCCGTAAAAGTGGAAGTAAAATCCCCTTCAACCTTTACGTCGTTTACAGAATAAATATAGTCCCCGACTTTAACTCCTGCGTGAAAGGCGGGAGAATCGTACTC
>JAZSRG010000184.1:0-1869 GCA_045538365.1 Clostridia bacterium | reverse complement strand
CTTGTCTTCCTAAGACCGCTTGGCCTCCGACTTAGCTGAAGAATAAGGACGCGATGAGGGAACTTTTTTCAAAAAAGTTCCCTCAAACTCCCTCAAAAACTTGAAAAGGATATCATCATGTATAATTTTTTTGCATATATGAATAGGATGAAGTTTATTAAGCGTTGGAACTTGATGCGCTCCACGACTCAAGAAAATATTTTAGAGCACAGCGCTGAAGTTGCGCAAATCGCTCACGCTCTTGCTATGATTTCAAACACCTATTTCGGGGACACTCTAAACTCTGAAAGAATAGCGACTATGGCTCTTTTCCACGAAACAAGCGAAGTTATAACGGGCGACCTTCCTACTCCTATAAAATACTACAACCCGGAGATTAACAAAGCGTACAAAGATATAGAGCATATTGCTAACGAAAAACTCTTAAATATGTTACCGCAAGAACTAAAACCGGAATACTCCACTCTTATGAACCCAATGGGTAAAGAAGAACAAATAGTAAAAGCGGCTGATAAACTTGCAGCGTATATTAAATGTATAGAAGAAGTTAAATGCGGAAACGGAGAGTTTAAAAAAGCGCAAAAATCTATAAAACAAACGCTCGACTCAAACACTCTACCCTGCGTAAAATATTTTATGGAAAAATTTATACCAGCGTACTCAAAAACTTTGGACGAACTTGATTAAAAATAAAAACAAAAAAATTCGCAACTAAGTTGTTGCGAATTTTATTTTTTGTAAAGAATTTTATTTATGTTTATTCTTCGTTAAGACTTTTTCGAGTTTTTTAAGGTCAACTTCGTTGAACTTCATTTTAACGGTAGTGGATGATAAGGTGTATCTACCCAGTCCGTTACCTGTAAATATAATTTTGTTACCGTCTATAATGTAGTCGTGAAGTTCTCCCCACTCGACAAACTTATAAGGAAGTAGCGCGCCCGTGCTGAGTACGGCGAATTTGCAATTTATCATTTTAATAAAAATGCTAACTACGCTTAATATACACACGATAAGGCTTATAAACTGCACGACAAAGCCGTGTTCTATCATAGTTTTTACACAAAAAACTGTGAGTAACAAAAGCAAAACCGTGGACACAAACAAAACTATTTTCCTTTTATACAACGGTACTAAAACTATAGCGGAATTCAACTCGCTTTGTACCTTTTTAAGTTCTCGTATCTTAAAAAAAGCAACGGCAACGAGCGCTACCGCAATAATCGGTAGTACGATAATAGATATATCAAAATTTGCTACGATGCCGTCACCCATAAATTATTTAAAATACTTAACTCCACTTTCAAAAATCTTCATATCAAAGTTACCCGGAACGTTTTTGAGCAAATTCTCGCCCGTTCTTTCAGGGTGTCCCATACGACCGAATACTCTGCCGTCTGCGGACGTGATACCTTCGATTGCAAAAACTGAACCGTTGGGGTTATACGGAGATTCCATAGTTGCAAAGCCCTTTGCGTCAACGTATTGGGTAGCAACTTGTCCGTTTTCGATAAGTTTAGCCAAAACTTCGTCGTTTGCAACAAATCTTCCTTCGCCGTGGCTTACGGGTACGTTGTATCTTTCGCCGAGTTCTACGCCGTACAACCAAGGTGTCAAGGTGCTTGCAACTCTAACTTCGGTAATCGTGCTAACGTGACGAGAAATGTTGTTAAAGGTCAATGTAGGCGAATCGTCTTTTAAGGTTGTAATCTTACCGTAAGGCAAAAGTCCGAGTTTAATAAGGGCTTGGAAACCGTTACATACACCGAGAACAAGTCCGTCACGAACGTTTAACAACTCTTCAACTTTTTCTACCAACAAGGGGTTACGGAAAGTGGTTGCGATAAACTTACCGCTTCCGTCAGGTTCGTC
>JAZSRG010000076.1:0-5303 GCA_045538365.1 Clostridia bacterium | reverse complement strand
TATGTTGTAGGCGAAAATTATTACGCACACGCCAATAACAAGCTTTGTAAGGATTTTTGAAAGCTGCTCAAGCTTTATTTCAAGTGGTGTTTTACCATCCTCAGCAAGAGTAATTGCGCTTGCTATTTTACCCATTTCGGTATCCATACCAGTCGCGGTAACCACCGCAGTTGCCGTTCCGTAAGTAATTGAACAACCCGAGAACACCATGTTGTGTCTGTCCCCTATGGGGGCGTTTTCTTTAATTTCGGCTTTCGCATCCTTTTCTGACGGCACGGATTCACCTGTCAGTGCAGACTCTTCGCTCTTTAAACTAACGCTCTTTAAAAGTCTTGCGTCAGCAGGTACGAAATCCCCCGCTTCGAGTAAAATAATATCTCCCGGTACAAGGCTTGATGCGTTAACGACTTGTTCTTTGCCGTCACGCAATACTCTTGCGTGTGGCGCGGACATGTTTTTGAGTGCGTCGAGCGCTTTTTCCGCTTTACTCTCTTGAGCCACACCCATAATCGCGTTTAATATAACGATTAAAAGTATGAGTACGGGCTCAAAAAACTCGTTGGGATTTTGCTCGATACAAGCAATTACAAAAGACACAACGGCTGCAATTAACAAAATGATAATCATAACGTCTTGGAATTGCTCTAAAAATCTGCGAACGTTTGATTTTTTCTTCTTTTCGTTCAGTTTGTTTTCGCCGTAGGTTTGTCTTTTTTCGAGCACTTGCTCTGAAGTCAAACCTTGCTCAACGTTGGTCTGTAAGTCACTTAAAATACTTTCTTGACTGTCAAAATGCGCTTTCATTTTTACTCCTTATATTTATTATATAAACATTTTTTACTAATTAAACAAAAAAACCAAGTAAACTATACTTGGTTTTCAATCAATTATATAGAAACTCGGTATAGCCAAAAGATATACGCAAGTCTCGTAAATTAAAACAAGCCAGACTTATTCAGTCAGTGTTGTTGACTTGTTCCGTTTACACGGTTACTACTCCCTCACGGAATTTATAATATTATTATATTACGAAAATTAAAAATTGTCAATCAAAAAGCCCAAAAATTCAAAACATTACAATTCAAGCAACTGACTCTTCTTTTTATCAAACTCCTCTTGAGTGATTGCGCCTATATCAAGAAGTTCTTTGTAACGCTTAATTTCGTCAATTGTATCAACGGGTTTTATATCTACGTTGCCTTTTTTGTAATTATCAAACGCTTTTCTTATTTTGTCAGCAACTTCGGTTGCGTAAATATTAACGTCTTTATATTTAAAAGAGCCACCGCAAAGAAGTAGTCTATTTCTATCAGTAAGTACGGGCGCGTCATTTTTCCAAGTATTATTTGCGCTAACTGCATTAAGGAATATTATGCTTGCATAAGCGCAAAGAATAGATGCGTTTTGTGTAGATATTCCCGTAAAATCTTTATAAAAATATGTAGATGCGCGCGGTCCTTCCACTTCGGTATATTCGTCAAAAATCCTAATAACGGTTGGACTACACGTTGAAGTCGTCCTGAATTTTTCGGGTATAATAATTTCTTCAATTAGTTTAGCCATAGCAATACCTTTAAATTAATATCAATTAACCTTATAATATTTCCCGCCTATAAAGTTATCGGGATTATAATCGCATTCAATTTTTTCGCTAAAATATTTTGCTTCTAAAAACGTGAAAGAGTTATCTCCGTCAAAAACGAAATCCATTAGTTCGTAATCGGCTTCAGCATACACGCCACTCTCTTCCGCAGGTTCCCATTCGCCGTGCGTTACATAAATCAAGGCAACGTCGTGATGCTCGTACGTCCAAAAATCTTCGTAATAACTTAAACTTATCGTACCTTCTACAAAGGTGTCGTTTACGTGATTTTCATAACGCATATATACGGTATAACTCGAACTGTCAGAATCTGATGAATAAGAATTGTTTACAAAATAAAAAGTGTTACCCGTATCGTCGCAAAAAGTGCCGTCCAGCCTTGAAGAATTTAAATAATTTGCTTTGCCGTTTTTATAAGAGTATTGTTGCGTTCCTTCTTTTACGTACGTTCCAAACGCGTACGGCATATCGGATAAATGATAGTCCCTAACGGGTACGCCACCCTGTCTTAAAGGTTCTACGTGATAGCCTTCGGTCATTATAGTAAATTGATGCAAATTTTCTTTGCTGTCTTCCGTGTAGCAATCAATATAATCAAAAATTGAAAAGCCCGTACTATCTTGACCAAAATTTAAATTAAGGTGAAGGGGTTCATTAGTATTTTCTAATCCATAGTACGTAATTCGATGAGTACCTTCTTTTTTCAATTCCCCGTTCTCATAATAATTAAAACTGTCTTTATTGAACTCAAAATAAGCAGACTCAACGTTACTGTATTTATTGTTGTTATGAACGAGATTCCATTTAACGAACGTATTGCCGTCGCCTAAATCGACAACGTTATCTTGGTCTTCAAAAAACTCTGTAAGCGCGCAACCCGTTAAACTTAACGCAAAAACTATTATAAATACTAATATAAAAAATATTTTCTTCACGTTAAATTTCTCCTTAATCATAATTTAATATAATTAGTTTAACACAGGATAGTGAATTATGCAAGATAAATTTAAAAATAGAACGTTTTAGTGTGTTTATAAAGGAATATCCTTACCTTTTCACTATTAGTTATTATTTCCAAAAATTCTGAATGCGAAATTATTAAAAAGTGAAGAGTGAAAAGTGAAAAGTGAAAAAGTAAAAATCCTGAACGCTTTCGCTTTCAGGATTTTTGGTGGAGATGAGGGGAATCGAACCCCTGTTCAAAAGATGGATTTACGGACTTTCTACATACTTATCTTACGTTTTAAATTCTTGATAGTAACGCGCGTAAGCGCGCTTTACTCTCCATATCCCGTTAGTTCATCAACACGTTACGGGAGTGGCGTATTGACGTTCTCTGCAGTTTTGATGCCGGTGACCACGTCGCAGACCCATGGGCCGACATTTCACAGACTACGCTGCGAAAGCAAATTTGTTGTTTTTAGCGTTTAAGCTTTAATTTCCGTTTTTGACGCCGACGAGCCGGCGATATGCTTTTTCCGTCCCTCCGATCCCCTGTCGAATCCAGAACATCCCCATATAAAAGGTGCTATACCAATGGATAGTTAGTATAGCACACTTTAGTTTATTTTACAAGAGTTTTTTTGTACTTATTGCGTTACGTTATTTAAGCAAACTCTTACCGGTCATTTCAGCAGGTTTTTCAAGTCCCATCATTTCAAGCATAGTGGGAGCAATATCCGCTAAAATACCACCGCAAGCAAGTTCTCCGTCGTAACCTACCATAATAAGGGGTACGGGGGAAGTTGTATGCGCGGTAAAGGGCTCGCCTTTTTCGTCAAACATCTTGTCTGCGTTACCGTGGTCAGCAGTAATTAACGCGCAACCGCCAACGGACTTGATTGCGTCAAGTACGGTTTTTAAGCAAGTTTCAACTGCTACAACTGCATCTTTTGCGGCATCCATTACACCCGTGTGACCTACCATATCGCAGTTTGCAAAGTTCAATACCATAACGTCGTATTTACCGCTCTTTACTCTCTTTGCCGCTTCTTCTGCTACTTCATATGCGCTCATTTCGGGTTTTAAGTCGTAAGTTGCAACTTTTGGGGACGCAATCAATACTCTTTCTTCCCCTTCGTTTGCTTTTTCTACGCCACCGTTAAAGAAGAAGGTTACGTGAGCGTATTTTTCCGTTTCGGCAATACGAAGTTGGGTTTTTCCGCATTTAGCGAGATATTCGCCAAGCGTGTTATCCAAAGTTTGGGGTTTGAAAGCAACGTCAAGTCCCGTGAAGGTTTCGTCGTATTGAGTGAAAGAAACGTAATTAGGCGCAATAAAGCCTGTTTTTCTCTCAAAAGAGTCAAATTCGGGATAAATAAATGCTTTGGTAATCTCTCTTGCTCTATCCGGTCTAAAGTTAAAGAATATGATGCTGTCGCCTTTCTCGATTTTGCCAACGGGTTTGCCGTTTTCCAAAATTACGGTAGGTAAAACGAATTCGTCCGTTACGCCGTTTGCATAACTGTCTTCCATAACTTTAACGGGACAAGTACCAGTTTCGCCTTCGCCTAAAGTTAAAGCGTTAAAGGCTTTCTCTACTCTATCCCATCTATTATCTCTATCCATTGCGTAATATCTACCCGAAATGGTAGCAATTTTACCGTAACCGAGTTCGTTCATTTTGTTTTGCAATGCGGATACGAAATCTTTACCACTAGTCGGCGGTACGTCACGACCGTCCATAAAACAATGTACGAAAGTGTTTTTTACACCGCGTTTCTTTGCCATTTCAAGCAAAGCATATAAGTGATTTATGTGCGAGTGAACGCCACCGTCGGATAAAAGTCCGTAAAGGTGCAAAGATTTGTCGTTTGCTATTGCTTTGTCCATAGCGCCCTTCAATGCTTCGTTTTCAAAGAAATCGCCGTCAGAAATTGCTTTGGTGATACGGGTAAGTTCTTGGTAAACTATTCTACCTGCGCCGATATTTAAGTGACCTACTTCACTGTTACCCATTTGTCCGTCAGGCAAACCAACGTTAAGTCCGCTTGCTCCTAAACAGGTGCTTGGGTAATTCTCGGATAAACTTTTAACGTAGCACGCGCCACACTCGGAAATTGCGTTGGACTTTGATGCTTTTTCGCATCCATAACCGTCTAATATAATTAATGCTGTAAATTTACTCATTATTATCTCCTAAAAAGAGAGCAACTTTCGTTGCTCTCGTAATCTTAGTATTTAACAACCATTGAGAAGTCAACCGCTTTCAAACTTGCGCCACCGATAAGACCACCGTCGATTTCGGGCATAGCCATAAGTTCGCTAACGTTCTTGGGGTTCATGCTTCCGCCGTATTGAATACGAAGCGCGTCAGATACGCTCTCGCCATAAAGCGCTTTAACGGTATCACGAATAACCTTGATAGTGTCGTTTGCTTCTTCTTTCGTTGCGGTTTTGCCAGTACCGATTGCCCAAACGGGTTCGTATGCGATAACGCATTTAACAGCATCTTCCGCTGAAATTCCAGCAAATGCGCCCTTAACTTGTCTAACAACAACGTCTTCGGTCTTGCCACTTTCTCTTTCTTCCAAAGTTTCGCCTACGCAAATGATAGGTTTAAGTCCTTTACTTAAAGCAGTGGTCGTACGTTTGCATACGGTTTCGTCGGTTTCACCGAAATATTGTCTTCTTTCGCTGTGTCCGATAATAACGTATTCAACGCCGAGTTCTAAAAGCATATCCGCGCTAATTTCACCCG
>JAZSRG010000124.1:0-2716 GCA_045538365.1 Clostridia bacterium | reverse complement strand
TTTTAGCCACAAGGCTAAAAATATAACTATATTAACCTAATCTTTTGTGGATAAAATAAGCCCACCATATTTCGCAACTTGCGAAGTATAGTGGGCTATACTTTTGTTATGAACTAAAAATCCCTAACGGAACAGCAAATTTTCGCCATCTTTTTTTATATCTCTAAACCGATTTTTGCGTTATCTAAAAATTCGTTGTATCCTTGTATAAGTTCTTCGTCCCCGACGATTTTGATTTTTTTACCAAACACCGCTACCCACGCGTAAAAGGTGGGGGACATGATAACGTTTGCTTTAAACTTAAACGTGCCGTTGCCTTGGTCGTACATCATAAGATATTCGCCGAACTTGTCCGTCACGGAGTCAACGAGAGTAATATCGGCAATAAATTCCGCAACTTTGGCTTTACCGCCGTACATATCGAATATTCGATTTTTGTATTTTGGCATAAGTTCACGCTGTTTTATTGCGCTTGGCGAGATTTCGCTGTCTTCCACCGTAACGTTTTCCATCCTATCCACTCTGTAATGCACGAAAGAAGAATATTTCTCGCTATACGTTACCAAATAATAGTTGTCGTCCGTAAAAATTAAAGCAACGGGGGACACAACGTATTTTTCACCGTCTTTTCTATATACCTTTTGAATATTAGTAGTATAGCCGAAATATTTAAAGGATATTTGTTTGTTGTCCGCAATAGCGTCGTTTATCCTATCCACGCTATAAAAAATCATTTCGTTAGAGTGTTTTGCGGTATCAAACCATACGATATTTTTCTTTAAAATTTCCGCTCTTTGGCTACCGCCAAGTTCGGCAATCTTTTCCACCATTTCCACCGTCTTTTTGGGTGTTATAAAGGTAGCGGCTTGTACGGAGTCTAAAAGAATACGGAGTTCGGCAATACTAAAACTGCGGTCTTCAACGTAATAGCAATTAGCCTTTTCTCGAACTTGCATAACTTCATACCCGTTCTCGTTCAAAGTCTTGATGTCTTGATACACCGTTTTTCTTTCCACCGATATACCCATATCGTCAAGTCTTTTGATAATGTCGTAAGTGGTCATAGGATTATTTTCGTCGGTATTTTGCTTTAGTATCTCGTACAATTTCATTAGTTTAACTTTTTGATTAAATTTTCTTGGCATAGTAAATACCTCCTTGTTTTTCGTAATTTCATTATAGCACAGAAAAAACGCAATATGTGTCCAAATAAGTGGACAGTATTAAACAAAATTTTGGCTTTGTATAAAACAAAGCCCAAGAGTTTAGTATAGTAAGATTCCAAGTATTCCCGAGAAAACTATTAGGATAATAGGGGATATGGTTTTTTTGCGTAATTTTTTATACGTTAAGTAAACGGTAGCCACGAGCGCAAATATTATAAGCGCGCGATAATCAAAAGACGGTATGGAATTTACCGTTTCAATCTTTGCAACAACGGATAAAAACATAGTAACCGCCGTACCTAAAATAAGAGCGACTATGGTCGGGCGGATACCGGTTAGTACGGATTTAACGCCTGCGAGTTTTAGTACGTTTTTAAGTAAAGACGCTATAAGTAGTATAATGATAAAAGACGGCAAAACGACGGCTAAAGTCGCAACTATTGCGCCAAGCACGCCAAACTGTGACGAGCCTATAAAAGTCGCCATATTTATAGCGATAGGACCGGGCGTGGACTCGGCAACGGCCAAAAAGTTCATAACGTCCGCGCTTGACATTCCGTAGGATAGAGCGGTTTCGGTAACGAGGGGTATCATAGCGTAACCGCCCCCGAAAGTGAAAAGACCTATTTTAAAGAAATCAAGGAAAAGTGTAAAAATCATTTGTCTTCTCCTTTGTTTTTCTTTTTGTCTTTAAGGTTTCCTAAAAGAAAAACTATAAGTCCTGCAAGTCCGGACAAGACAATATAGAAAATTGACGAAAAGTCGATAGAAAACAAGGAGAAAAGTATAATACACGTAAAAGTTACCAAGAAAACTACTATATTAAACACCTTTCTTTCAAGTTTTCTAAGCAACTTGATACCCGCGGAGAGTATCAAAAATACTACGCACGCTTGTATGCCGAAAAAGGCTTTTTGTACTATTTCTATCTCTAAAAACTGATTGAAAAATAACGAAATTATATAAATAATGATAAGGGACGGCAAGCACATACCAAGGGTTGAGAAAACCGAGCCTAAAATCTTTTCCCTTTTATATCCTATATAAGTTGCCGTATTTATGGCGATAGGACCGGGGGTGGACTCGGCTATAGCAATCATATCCAAAAATTCGTCGGACTCCAACCACTTTTTGCGTGAGATAAACTCGTTTTCAAAGACGGCAATCATAGCGTAACCGCCCCCAAAAGTGAAAAGACCGATTTTGAACATGGTCAAAAATAATTCTAAAAGTGCTTTAATTCGTTTCATAGTTGTATTTTACTATAAAAAAGGCAATATGTAAAACAAAAAAATCAGAAAGGCAAAAAAATTTAAAAAAACGCCAAAAAAATAATTGACAAAGTAAAAAAAATATTGTAATATACTAAAAAATTAAAATGCAATGAAGATATTAAGCGTTTTTCGAGCCTTTTCAGAGAGCCGTTGGTGGGTGTAAAACGGTAAGTAGAAAGAATTGCTGTCTCATATCAGAGCAGAGTCCTGAACAAAGTAAGGTACTACGGGAGGTCCCGTTACAGACCAAGAGGTTAGTTGACCTTTATGAGAGGC
>JAZSRG010000108.1:0-8898 GCA_045538365.1 Clostridia bacterium | reverse complement strand
ATCGGGCTAACGCCGGCATTAGGGTAGAAAACTATAATTTCCGTACCCGGAACGTCGGAAAAACCTTCAAGAGCGGCTTTACCCGTATCTCCGCTCGTTGCAACTAAAATCAAAGTTTTGTTGTCGTTTCCAAGTTTCTTTTTGGATGCAGTCAAAAGATAGGGGAGTACGGTCAATGCCATATCCTTAAAAGCCGAAGTAGGTCCGTGCCAAAGTTCGAGAATGTACTCGTTTTCACGAGTTTTAACCACGGGCGCAGGATCTTCGCCGTCAAACTTTGCGTATGCGTTATTGCAAATTTCCAAAAGTTCGTCGTAGGTAAAGTCGGTTAAGTACTTGCCCATAACGAGGGCTGCGCGTTCAGAATAGGACGAATTTAAGAGTTTTTCCCATTCGTCTTTTTCTATAACGGGAAAAGATGACGGCACGAAAAGTCCGCCGTCATCAGATATACCTTTTACTATTGCAGCCGAGGCGCTCAAATTAAGAGCGCGGTTTCTCGTACTGTAGAAAAACATAGTGTTGCTCCTTATTAGATGTATTTTTTCATATATTCGGGGAGGTCTTTATCGGGACAACTTACCGTCAATACGAAATCAGTTTCATGAGTGTTAGATAAGGTTTCGAGTTTTTCGTAGAACCAATTCATATCGGCTACGTCTCTATTTGCCATACGGTGAGCGCCGTCAATGTAAATAGTCGTAATATCAGCGTTACCTGCAACTATACCGCGAAGGAAACCTAAAAGACCGAGTTCGGTTTGGATTTCAAATTCTTCAACGTTTACGAAACGAACGGTGCGTTTAAGTTCGTACATATATCTGTTAGTATCGGTTAAGAAAACAACGTTACCCGTCGTATTTACGGAATCTTCGTTGCAAGCATCGATAATTTTTTTAGTTTTGCCTGTGCCTTTAGCACCATAGATAAGTTTAATCATTACTGACCTCCTGTAACTGTTATATATATATTGTATAACAGAATTGCTAAAATTTCAATACCTTTTTTAAAAAAAGTTTGATTAATCGCGCTTAATTTTTGAATAAAGTTCGCTATCAATCTCGGAAACTAAAGAATCAAGTTCTTCGTCGCTCATAACGGTATTTCTGCCTTGAGCGTAGATATCGTCGATTTTATCTTTAAGCGCAACTACAAGGGGGTGCTTTTTATCAATTCTATGTTCGTCTGCAAGTCTATAGTATGCGTTCATCCAATAAGCAATGCCTGCAAGACCGCTATGTATGTCAACTGCAACTAAAGCAGGGCGGTTTAAAATCTTTTGCGTGTTGAAGATATTGTAAATCTCTTCGTCCTTTAAAAGACCGTCTGCGTGAATACCTGCGCGGGTTGAATTGAAGTATTTTCCAACGAAAGGAGTGCGCGGGGGAATTTCGTATCCGATAACTTTTTCGAAGTATTCTGCGATTTCCGTAATTACTTCGAAGTTCATACCGTCGCGAGTGCCTTTTAATGAAGCGTACTCTATAAGCATTGCTTCAAGGGGACAGTTACCCGTTCTCTCGCCAATACCCAAAAGCGAACAGTTTACACCGCTTGCGCCGTATAACCACGCTGTTGATGCGTTGGTAACAACTTTATAAAAATCGTTATGACCGTGCCACTCTATCCACTCGCTTGGAATATCTGCGTAGTGGTTAAGACCGTACATAATTCCGGGAACGCTACGGGGGAGAGAGGCGCCGTTATAAGACACGCCGTAACCCATAGTGTCGCAAGCGCGAATTTTAATAGGCATACCGAATTCGTCTGCAAGTTTTCTAATTTCAATTGCAAACGGAATAACGAAACCATAAAAGTCTGCGCGGGTGATATCTTCAAAGTGACATCTTGGAACGATACCGTTATCAAGCGCGGCTTTGATGATAGCAAGATATTTATCAAGCGCTTGTTTACGCGTTAAGTTCATCTTTTTGAAGATGTGATAGTCCGAACAACTAACCAAAATACCGGTCTCTTTAACACCCATTTCTTTTACGAGAGAAAAGTCTTTTTCATTTGCCCTTATCCAACTCGTAACTTGGGGGAACTCGTAACCGAGTTCCATACATTTGCGAGCGGCAATACGGTCTTTTTCGGTGTATAAGAAAAATTCGCTCTGACGAATAATACCTTTAGGACCGCCGAGTTTATGCATAAGGGAGAAAAGAGTTACGATATTATCCACGGAGAAAGGCGCAGTTGCTTGTTGTCCGTCACGGAAAGTGGTGTCGGTTACCCAAATGTTTTCAGGAACGTTCATAGGAACGGAACGGAAGTTAAAGGTAACTTTAGGAATTTCGTCGTAATCAAAAATCTCGCGGTAGAGATTAGGCTCTGCCACGTCTTGTAACGAGTGAGCGAAACTATGCTCCTCAATTACGTTGCGTTTGGTGTTGTAAAAAAAGTTTTCTTTATTCATATTCGTTTTCATAGTTTATCTATTTTACAGTATTAACAATAATTTGTCAATCTTTTATTGGCTTTTATCGGGTTTTGTCTTAACAAAAACGGAAAAATATGCCTTGATTGTCGCAACGATAGGTGGAGAAAGCAAAAAACCGAGTATTCCAAACGCCGTACCGCCTACGACTACGCTACTCATAATAGTCAAAGCGCTCACCTTTAGTTTGTTTTTGAAAATTATAGGGGAGATGACAGAACCCAAAACGTTTAGTAAAATTATACTCACTAAAAGCACTATAAGAGCGGTAGTTTTAGATATATCGAGAGCCACCAAAAGAGCGGGCACAAGGGCAACGTAACCGCCGATGTAGGGGATAATAAATAAAAGTCCCATTAAAAACCCAAAAAGATAGGCGTAAGGTATGCCCACGATATAATAAAAAAGGGTAAAGAAAAGCCCTGCAAGCGCGCCTTCTATAAATTTACCTAAAACGTAGCCGTCTATAATTACGAGCGTACAACTTGCTCCACGCTTAATTCTTGCGCTTTGCGAGAAAATTCTGTCCGTTAATTTGTTGATAACGGCAAATATATTGTCTTTTTCAAGAAGAATTAGCACGGCAAGAACTACTGCAACGGAAAAAGATGATAAAAAGTTCATAGCGCTTTGCGTTAGTTTATCGGTAAGACTTGAAATTTGAGATAAATCAAAACCTGCGACTAAACTTGCAAGAGAAAAGTCCCCGTTGAGATTGAGCGAGTTATCAATATCCGTTGCGACCGCTTGAATTTTTTTAAAGTAACCCCCAAAGTTTTGCGTAAAATTAGTAACGTTTTCAATAAGCGCGGGCAAAAATAAAAAGAGAAGTCCAACCAACACTAAAAGTACGGCTAAAATTCCGACTATTACGGACAAAAGACGTCTGAATTTTTCTTTTTTTATAAAGAGAAAAGTCTTTTCAAAAAAGGAAACGGCATGATTTAAAAAGTACGCTAAAACGACCGCAAGCAAAAGTGGAAAAAGTCCTGAAAGCAAGGCAGAAACGGCGTTTTTTATAGGGTCGGCAACTAAATAAAACAAAATTAGCGCGCACGCAATTGCAAAAGTAAAAATAATAAATTTTTTCATTACGATATATTTGGTTTTTTATGAAAAACCGTTTACAAACTCCCTTAAAACTGATAAAATTATTATGTACGGAATTTATCTAATTATCATTCCGTTTGGAGCAAAAATGAAAATTTTGATAATAGGCGCAGGAGCAATAGGCGGAAGCCTTGCGTGTTACTTAAGTTCTGCGGACAACGAAATAACTTTGCTTGAAAAAAATAAAGAAGTTTGTGACGCTATTAACCGTGACGGCATCACCTTGCGTGACGTGGACAAAACCTATTCTACAAAGGTTAGAGCGGTTAGCGAGTTAGGGGACGAGAAATTCGACTGTTGTTTTTCCGCAACTCGCGCGTATCACATGAAAGACGCCGTTCGCTCCGTTTTAAACAACGTTGAGAGTGACGGACTTATTATTTCTATGAACAACGGCGTGTGCATAGAGCCTTTACTTGAAGCGGTGTCAGAGGACAGAGCGGTATGGTGTTCTATAAACTTCGGCGCAGGAATAGAAGGGTTAGGCAAATATTTTATTAAAATCCACGGTGGCGTGGTAATGGGTAAACTTGGCGGTGTGTCAAGCGACCTTATAAGGCTGAAAGAGTGTTTAGGTAACGAAATTGACTTTACCTTGACGGATAATATCGTGGGCGCACTATATTCCAAAATGCTCATAAACTCGTGCATAACGTCCACCGCCGTTTTGTCGGGGCTTACACTTGGCGAGATTTTGTCTAAAAAAAGCGGAAAAAAAGTTTTTTATAAAACTATAAGAGAAGGGGTTTTGGTTGCTAAAAAAGCAGGCATTACTATTCCGAATTATGGCGGAAAACTTAATTACTACACTTTTTCCAAAAAGAGTTTAGTGGGCGCGATTTATAGAGCGGTAGTTTTTCCGTATTTAAAGAAAAAATACGGGGAGAGAACTTCGGCAACTTTAGCCGCTATGAAGTCCGGGGTTAAGTCCGAGATAGACTATTTTAACGGCTACGTAGTTAGTTTAGCCCAAAAATACGGCGTGGACGCGCCAATGAACAAATCCGTTGTGGAAAACGTAAAAGCGGTGGAAGAAAATCTTGATTTAATAAGCGCGGAAAGGTTAGAAACTTTAGCGCAAATATAAAGGAGTGACAAATGAAAGCAATTGTATCCGTTATAGGACAAGACAAGGTAGGAATTATCTCGGAAGTTAGTAATTTCTTGTCATCAAATGGTGTAAATATCGAAGATATTAGCCAAACCGTTATGCAAGATTATTTTGCTATGATAATGCTTATTGAAACGGAAGGAGCAAAGGTAACTTTATCCGAACTTGCGCAACTTGGAAAACAAAGAGGAGAGCAAATTGGCGTTACGATTAGTATTCAACACGAAGACATTTTTAACGCTATGCACAAAATATAATGCTAAATAATTACGAAATTTTAGAAACTATTGAAATGATAAACCACGAACACTTGGACGTTCGTACGGTTACCGTGGGTATTTCCCTTCTTGACTGTATAGGAAGCACGGTAGAAGCCACCGCGGACAAAGTGTATGAAAAAGTGGTTAGATATGCGGAAAAACTCGTTCCCACTTGTAGGCAAATGGAAGGGGAATACGGCATACCTATCGTTAATAAGCGCGTATCCGTTACCCCCGTTAGTTTAATTTTAAACGGCGAAGGCGAAAAGGGCGCAATCGTTGCAAAAGCCTTGGATAGAGCGGCAAACACTTTGGGCATAGACTTCGTTGGCGGATATTCCGCGCTCGTTCACAAGGGTATGAGCCCGTCCGAAAAAGCGTTTATACAAACTATTCCCGAAGCGTTATCCACGACGGGGAAGGTTTGTTCGTCCGTTAATATCGGCTCGACCAAAGCAGGACTTAACGTTGATGCGGTTGCTCTTTGCGGAAAGGTTATCAAAGAGTGCGCCGAACTAACTCGCGACAGAGAGTCTATTGCTTGCGCAAAGTTCGTAGTATTTTGTAACGCAGTAGAAGACAACCCCTTTATGGCAGGCGCTTTTCACGGCGTTGGAGAAGGGGATAGCGTTATAAACGTAGGCGTTAGCGGACCGGGTGTTGTAAAACAAGCGTTGGCAAGACTTGGCCGTGACGCGGACTTTAGCGAAGTAGCAGAAACGGTTAAACGCACGGCGTTTAAGATAACGAGAGTAGGTCAACTTATTGCTCGTGAAGCGTCTAAACGACTTGGAATAGACTTCGGTATAGTGGACTTGTCCCTTGCCCCCACCCCCCTTATAGGTGACTCCGTGGCTCACATTTTTGAAGATATGGGGCTTGAGAGAGTAGGTGGTTGCGGAACTACCGCCGCTCTTGCTTTGCTAAACGACGCAGTTAAAAAAGGCGGAGTTATGGCAAGTAGTTCGGTTGGTGGACTCTCCGGCGCGTTTATCCCCGTTAGCGAAGATATCGGTATGATAGACGGAGTAAGATCGGGCTCACTCACTATAGAAAAATTAGAAGCCATGACCGCAGTTTGTAGCGTAGGTCTTGATATGATAGCAGTAAGCGGTGACACCACGGCGGACGCCATTTCCGCGCTCATTTTAGACGAAGCCGCAATCGGTATGGTAAATAGCAAAACGACGGCAGTTAGAGTTATACCCGTTGCAGGAAAGAAAGAAGGGGACAACGTAGAGTTCGGCGGACTTTTAGGTCGCGCGCCCATTATCAAACTCAATCCGTCGTCACCGAGCGTATTCGTATCTCGTGGAGGAAGAATCCCTGCGCCTATGCAGAGTCTTAAAAACTAATGAAAGCAGTAGTACAAAGAGTAAAATCCACCTCCCTTTCCGTTGACGGCGCGCTTATTAGCGAAATTGGCGTAGGACTTGCAGTGTATCTTGGCGTGGAAACGGGTGACGTTGAGTTAAGCGCCGATTATCTTGCTAAAAAAATAGCAAATATGCGCATATTTGAAGACGAAAACGGCAAAATGAACTTATCCGTTATTGATATAAAAGGGGAGATATTACTTATATCCCAGTTTACCCTTTGCGCTGACACGTCAAGGGGAAATCGCCCCGGCTTTGAGTTTGCAGAAAAACCCGACAAAGCAAAAGACACCTATCTAAAGTTTGCCGATAAACTTCGCGCTTACGGAGTGCCCGTCAAACTCGGTGTATTTGGCGCGGATATGCAAATCAACCAACACAACGACGGACCAGTAACTATAATAATCGAGAAGAAATAAAACAAAAGCCACGGAATAAACCGTGGCTTTTTAATTAATCTTCAAAATCATTAAAATAATCTTTATCAAAAAATTCCGACAAAGTAATACCTGCTCCTTGACAAAAGGCTTTAATTGTTGATACTTTGGAGCATTTAGTTCTTCCTTTAATCAAGTCGTAAATAGCCGACGGAGATTTTCCACCGTTTAGCGTTGTACCGCAAACGTTTATATTTTTCTCGTCGCATATTTCTTGTATTCTTTTAATTATTGCATCATTTATATTCATATAAACACCTTCGTGGAAATCTTTTGGGTTTGAGAAATTGCTATATAAATTTATTATTTGTTTACTTTGGGATTATCCGTTCTTTCAAGTAAATAATCAATAGAAACGTTAAAATAATCGGCAAAAATAATCAAGGTTTTATAATCGGCTTCGCGTTCTCCGGTTTCATATCTACTAATACTATTTTGGGACATAGATAAGTCCATAGCAAGTTTTAATTGCGTTATGCCTTTTTGTTGGCGAAGTTTTTTCAATCTCATATCAATTCTCCTTGACACAATTATACCAAAATGGTATAATCATAATATCCCGATTTGGTATATTCTAAAAAAGAAAGGATATATGGGATAATTCACTAAAAATACGAACAAGAACAAAGGAGAAAGAAATGAAAAAAGGTTTAAAAATCGTATTAGTAATAGTTTTGTCAGTTTTATGTAGTTTATGTATCGTAGGCTGTGGAAACCTTATGGGAAGTTTGTTTTTAAATTTTGAAAAAATTTATTCAGAATGTGGTTGCGAATCACCGTGGGCAGAGTATGGAGATGATTATATAACTATAGATTCCAACCCGTATGATTATGATGGGGATTCGTATTACTCTACGACGTATATTTTTGAAGCGTCGGATGCAATAAAAGAAATAAACGAGAAATTAGGTTTGCCAGACTATCTATATGATGAAATGCAAGAAACCCGCGCAATAGACGGAAGACAATCTTTTTCGGGAGATAAAGTGGACGTTTCTTGGCGTTATCATCCTGATTCAGGACTTGAAGTTCGTTATACGAAAAAATAATAAATAACGAAAAAAGAAAAGTCACCCATTGTACAAAAAAAGAGAATTGTTCACACAATTCTCTTTTTGCTTTTACCTATTAAATATCTCGTGCTTTTTGTCGATTTTGCCGATAGGGGTTAAGGGGAGTGCGTCAAGAAAGACTATTTTTTCAGGTACTGCCCATTTCATTAAGTGCGCTTTGCAGTATTCTTTTAACTCGTTCTCCGTAACCGCGCAATTAGGACAAAGGGAGATGAAGGCTTTTAGTTTTTGGTTAGTGTTAGAGGACGGCTTAACGAAAGCATCGCAAACTGCGTGGTGTGTTCTTAGTATTAGTTCGACTTCGCTTGGAAAAACCGTTACACCGCTGATTTTAACTATTCTTTTTTTGCGCTCTACAAAGTAATAATATCCGTCTTCGTCACGGTATCCGTAGTCACCCGTTTTGAGCCAACGTTTTCCGTCCTTTTCCATAAAGCAATTAGTTGTGTCGGATAGATATCTTTGCATAACGGTGTCGCCCGACAAACAAATTTCCCCTATGCTCTCGGACTCTAAAAAGTTGCCGTCGTCACTAAGTATTGCTAACGTTAAATTATCCAAAGGCAACCCAATCGAGCCTGACTTATAACTATCGTTTCTATTAACCGCGCACACGGATACGCTCTCCGTTAGTCCATATCCTTCGCAAAGGAGAGCGGTGGAGTTTTTTGACTTCAAAAAGTCGTTGAAGTTATTTATAAGTTCAATAGGCGTTCTGTCCCCGCCTACGAAACAGTTTTTGATAAAGGAAAGGTCGGGAGTCGCGCGAACTTTTTCGGACGACAAAATTGCTTGAAAAATAAGGGGCACGCCCAAAATCATATTGATTTTTTTGTCCACCAATATATCGGGGGTAGTGTCTTTGTTAAATTTTGGAATAAGCACGAGTTCGATGCCGAGATTTAGCATAGCGTGAACGCCTGCGCCCAACCCAAACGCGTGGAATAAGGGAAGGGTAGTCAAAGATTTATATCCTTTGGTTTCCCCATTTTTGAAGAGTTTGGATAGTCCAAGGGATAACGCGTTAAAGTTATCTGATGACAAAACTATAGTTTTAGGCTTGTCCGTAGTGCCACCGCTATGGAAAGTCG
>JAZSRG010000027.1:0-5092 GCA_045538365.1 Clostridia bacterium | reverse complement strand
GGAATACGTCTTTAGCAATAGTATTTCCTGTGCATAAAAAATATTTAGCTGTGTTGCAATTTTATTTTAGCATATTAAAATTTTTATATCAAGTGTTTTTCGAAAAATAAAAAAACTCGACCTTAATTGGTCGAGTTTTATGCGTTTTTTATTATAAATTGTATTCTTTAGCAAGTTTTTCAAAAAGTGGCATTGATTTTAAAATCATTTCGGGTTTTACACAATACGCTATACGAACGTAACCGGGCGCGCCGAAGTCGTCGCCGGGAACTAACAAAAGTTCAAACTTTTTGGCTTTTTCGCAAAATGCGTAAGCATCAGGCTCGGGCGTTTTCATAAAGAGATAGAACGCGCCGTCAGGATATACGCAATCAAAACCGCATTTAGTTAGTCCGCCGTAAAGATTGTCGCGGTTGGTTTTATATACGCTAAGGTCGGCAGTCAAGCCGTCGCACTCTGCAGCCACTCTTTGAAATAGAGATGGAGCGCAAACGTAACCAAGCACTCTACCCGCGCCACAAACGGACGCGTAAACGCCTTGAGCGTTTTCACACTCGGGGTTTACTGCAATATAACCTATTCTCTCACCGGGCATTGATATGGACTTCGAGTAAGAATAGCAAATTATAGAGTCTTTATAATAATTCATTATGCAAGGAACTTTGGTTTCCTTGTCGTACACGAGTTCACGATACGGCTCGTCCGCTATAAAGAATATAGTTTTTTGATATTCTTCTTCCTTCTTTTTAAGAATTTCGGCAAGTTTTTTGATAGTGTTTTCGTTGTAAACTACGCCGGACGGGTTGTTCGGAGAATTTATCAAAAGTCCTTTGGTGTTTTTGGTAATAGATTTTTCCAAAAGGTCAAAGTTTGGTTGTAATTTCTCATCACTTTTTAAAACTTTGAGTTTTGCGCCTGCCCCTTCAGCAAAAACTTTGTATTCAGGGAAATACGGAGCAAAGGTTATAAACTCGTCCCCTTCTTCATAAAGAGCGTTGAAAGTTATAGTCAAACTTGCAGCCGCACCGCAAGTCATATAGAGATTATCGCCTGTTAGACTCGTACCGAAACGCACGTTCATATTAGTTGCAATAGTATCTCTTACCCCTTTATCTCCTTGCGCGGACGTGTATCCGTGTAATTCAACGGGGGACGTGGTTGCAACTATTTTTTGTATGCTCTCATTTACTTCCTTGGGGGCAGGAACGGACGGGTTTCCGATAGAAAAGTCGTAAACGTTTTCTGCTCCTATCTCCGCGCCCCTTCTCTTTGCATATTCAAATATTTCTCTTATAACCGAACGCTTGCTACCAAGCGCGAAAGTTTTCTCATTTAACATATTCTTTCTCCTTTGACTATTATTTTAACACCAATGTAAATAATTTCAAGGTTAATTTTTGTTTATTCTCTCGTAGGACAATCTTTCGTCGTTTTCCCAAACTTCGTTAAATAAGTTTGCGTTAGGATTGCGGTACACGCCTTTGCCGTGTCGCATGCCGTCACGCCACTCTCCGTCATACCACTCGCCCGACTTCCAAGTAATTTTTCCCTTTCCGTCCGCGACGCCATGTTTCCACTCGCCTGTATAAACGTCGCCTGATTTCCACTTAAAAGTGCCTTTGCCGTGCATAACGCCGTTGAGCCACTCTCCGTCGTAACGGTCGCCGTCAAACCAAGAAAACTCTCCTTTGCCGTTTTTATCTCCGTCACGCCACTCGCCACGGTAAACGCCGTAATCGTAGTGTCTTATTACCTCTCCCGAAAACACACCGCCAACTACCTTGCCCGTGTAAACGTCTCTATTGTCATATACGATTTTACCAACGAAATCTCCGTTTTCGCTAACTTCGCCGTCAAAATAACCACCGTTAAAATTTTCTCTCATATATCTCCTAAATCAAAATGATTGTTTAAGGTATTTACAAAAAAACTTTGTTGCAATAAATGATTGATAATTTGGCGCAGAAAAATCGGGGAAAGACGAATAGGTTGCAATGGGGCGTATGTTTACTATACGTACCTTTGCAAGATATGAAGAGTTTCCACGTATTTTTTAGCCAAAAATCAATCAGAGATTAAAATAAAGTTTTAAAAAAAAGTACGGCATTTTGCCGTACTTAATCTTGCCTTATTAGGACTTGTACATACGTTTACGCGCTGCCTCTGCCTTTTTCTTACGTTTAACACTGGGTTTTTCGTAAGCTTCTTTACGGCGGAGATCGCCAATGATACCGTCGCGTGCACATTTACGTTTGAAACGACGAATTGCACTATCCAAGGTTTCATTTTCTCCAACTTTAATTGTAGACATTCTTTTCACCTGCCTTCCGCGTGCGCGATAAGTTACTAGATTATTATACCAAATTCCGTGAATTTGTCAACGGTTTTTGCGTGCATTTTTTAGATTAGCACATTTTTTCACTCATTTTTTCGCCAGCGAGTATATGCACGTGTAAATGCGGTACGGTTTGACACGCGTCCTCCCCTTGGTTCATTATAAGTCTATAACCGTTTTGTAATCCTAATTTTTCTTTAAGCGTACCCAAAGTGTATAAGCATCTTCCAAGCAAATATCCTTGCTCTTCGCTCATTTCGTCCACCGTTTTAAAATGAACTTTGGGAATAAGCAAATAGTGTATGGGCTTTTGGGGCGATATGTCTTTTATAATTATCATATCGTCGTTTTCAAACATTTTGCTTGACGGGATTTCCCCTTTGATTATTTTACAAAAAATACAGTTCTCCATTTCGTCCTCCTTAATCTTTAAGTCCGTCGTTATATAATTCTTGTGGGGTTAAAAAGATAATTTCCCCGATTTCACACTCTTTTTTTGTGTAAATTTTTAAATATCTTTCGCTGTAACCTACGAAAAACTCGCCGATTTTTTCTTCAATTAAAACCCGACACTGTTTTCCTATAAACTTTTCACGGTAGTTTTTTCTTAACGTTTCACGAGTGTCTTCTAATCTTTTCACTCTATCTGTCACAATTTTTCCGTCAATCTCGCCTAACTTATAAGCAACCGTGCCTTCCCTTTTAGAGTATGGGAAAATGTGAATATCGGCAAACGCGCATTTTTCCACCAAACTTTGAGTGTCTAAAAAGTTCTCTTCCGTTTCAGTCGGAAAACCTACGATAACGTCCGTAGTGATAGAGGGATTTTCAAAGTATTCGCCGATTAGTTTAACTGCGTTTAAATACTCGTCGGCTGTGTACTTTCTATTCATTTTTTTAAGTACGCTGTCCGAACCGCTTTGCAAAGACAAATGGAAATGGGGACAAAAATCTTTAAGTTCTTTAAGCGCGGTCAAAAACTCTCTATCAATCACGCCCACTTCGAGAGAACCTAAACTAATTCGTTTATCAATTCCTTTTAAACTTTGGATAAGTTCGACCAAAGACAAGCCTATATCTTTGCCGTACGCCGACAAATTTATGCCCGTCAAAACGACTTCGTTGCACTTAGCGCCTTTAACTTCTTCTACCACTCTATCAAGTTTTCGACTGCGACTTCTGCCCCTTAAATACGGAATAATGCAATAAGAACAAAAATTATTGCAACCGTCTTGAACTTTAAGATAAACTTTGGCTTTCTCCGTGTCCGCCGAACACTCGTCGAAGTCTTGGGTTAAAGAAAATTCGCCAAAACCTTCTTTTTCTATTTGCTCAACTAAATCTTGCTTTTTAGCCGTACCCGATATAACTTTAACCCCGTCTTTTTGGAATTTTTCACGGTCTTTTTGGCTTGCGCAACCGCAAATAATTATACGAGCGTTAGGGTTTAGTTTTTTTATTCGGCTAACGCTTTGACGAGATTTTCTCTCCGCTTCCGCCGTCACCGCGCAAGTATTTACGATATACACGTCCGCGTATTCGAGTTCGTCCACCACCGTATGACCTTTTTCGCGCAAAAGCCTACTTATAGCGTCGCTTTCGTATTTATTCACTCTACAACCGTAGGTAAATACGCAAATTTTCATTACATTTCTCCTGCTTTATACAAGGTTAAACCTATAAGGGTAATAGCCGCCGTTTCCGCGCGCAAAATTCTCTTGCCGAGTGACACCGTTACCGCCCCTTTTTGGCTCAAACTCTTGGCTTCGTCTTCCGTGAAACCGCCTTCAGAGCCGACAATTAAATCAATATTTTTAAATTTTCCAAGGGAAACGTCCTTTAAACTGCGAGTTTTTTCGTCTTCGTAAGCAAAAATAAGTAAGTTTTCCGTGGGAATTTCCTCTAAATAAATAGGCTCGCTTATTTTCGTTAGTCTTGCAGAACCGCATTGTTTTGCTGCGCCCACCGCTATTTTCTCTAACTTTTCAAGTTTAATATCTTTTTCACTTCTTGCAGTAATTACGGGGATAATCTCCTGTACTCCAAGTTCTACGGCTTTTTGCACTATGGTGTCCATTTTGTCACTCTTACAAATGCCCTGATAAAGTCGAATATTAGTGGATAAAGTGGTATCGTTTTCTACCTTTTCGTCAATTACAGACACTACGTAGTCTTTACCTATCTCCGTAATCGTCGAATAATAGTCGTAGCCCGAGCCGTCGAATACTATAATCTTGTATCCGACTTTGTAACGCAAAACTTTTATCATGTGATGCGCTTCCTCCCCTGTCAGAGTGAAGGTATTCCCTTGTTTTTGTCCTTTTAATGCGTAAAATCTCTTAATTTCCATACTAAAAAACCATATATAGAGCGCGCCAATCGTCGCTTGACAAACACTCTTTGAGTGTAAAACCTGCTTTCTCGTAGTTTTCCACTACTTCGTCAAGTCTTTCCGCTATAATTCCACTCATAACGAGTTTTGCGCCACGTTTTACGGCTTTGGATAATCTTTCAAGTAATCGAAGAAGAATATCCGCCGTTAAGTTTGCGATAATTATATCTTGACTAATTTCGTCCGCAAGGTCGGCAACGTCCACCGTACAGTTACTCTCAACACCGTTTTTTACAACGTTTTCGCGGGCAACGAATACGGCTTTTTCGTCAATATCCGTCATATACACGTTCTTTGCGCCAAGTTTTGAGGCTGCAATTCCTAAAATTCCGCTTCCCGTTCCTATATCTATCACGGTTTTGTCC
>JAZSRG010000175.1:0-9567 GCA_045538365.1 Clostridia bacterium | reverse complement strand
GATTTTTTCAACGGATAAAGAAAGTTATTAAGAATAAGCAAAAGATATAAACATTTTTTATCCACAATAAAAATACATAAAAAAGCGGTTTTTATTATAAAAAAGTTAATTTTTGGGTGAAAATTTTAAGTTTTTTGAAGTTATCAACATATTAACAGTACTTATTATTATTTACCTTTTTAAATGAAAAAATAATATATTCTTTTAGAGGTGCAAAATGAAAGTTTTTTGTCATGGTTTAGATTTAGCGGACGCTCTTATTAAAGTTTCTCGCGCAATTTCAGCAAAGAGAACTATTCCTATTCTTGAAGGAATACTTATAAAGGCTCAAGGCTCAACGTTAACTATTACTGCAACCGACCTTGAAATTGGTATAGAAAAGGTTATTAACGCCGAAGTTAAAATGGACGGCGAAGTAGTAGTTCCCGGAAAAGAGATAGTAGATTTCGTTAGAACGTTGACGGGTGAGCAAATTGAACTTGACGGAAGTTCAAACACCGAACTCAAAATCAGATACAAAGACAGCGAATACGGCATTAAACTTTTACAAGCGGACGAGTTTCCCCCTCTTCGCGAAGTTGGAGAAGAGATTTCTTTCTCTATCGTTCAAAAGGAATTAAAAGACCTTATTGCAAAAACTAAAATTTGCGCGTCCACCGACGACACCAGACCTATATTAAAGGGTTGTTTGCTTGAAATTACTCAAAACAAAATTACGGGTGTAACCTTGGACGGATACAGACTTGCAGTTTGTGAAAAGGCTTTAGAGAGCAACACGGGTGAAACCGAAGTCGTAGTTCCCGTTAAAACTTTGGACGAAATTTCCAAACTTTTAGAAGACGACGAGTATATAGCAACCGTTTTCTTACAAGATAACTATTTAAAACTCGATATGGGACACACCAAAATAGTTAGCAGACTTTTAGACGGCGAATTTACAAAGTATAAAAAGATTATTCCGTCCGAGTTTAGTTCTACCGTAATAATCAACACTTCCCTTTTAGCGGACGCGCTTGACCGCGCAAGTTTGGTTTCAAGGGGAGAGAAGAGTAATATGGTTAAATTCGATATCAAAGAAAAGACTTTGGTACTCGAATCAAAGTCCGAAAACAGTAATATTATGGAAAATATTACCGTATCCCTTGACGGAAAAGATATTGAAATCGCATTTAACGCAAGATATTTTATCGAGTGTATGAAAGTTATAGAAGACGAATACGTTAGACTTTCTTTCACAACCCCCTCAACCCCTTGTCTTATTCGTCCTGTTGACGGAGAAGAATATATTTATTTGATTTTACCCGTAAAGATTAGTCACTAAAAATGGATATTTCACTTATAAAAGAAAAAGCCAGTAAAAACTTAAATAAAAACTTAATACCTATTTGTGTAACCTTGCTTTTAGTTGGTTTAATTCCATTTATTATTTCCATAGTCGAGCATTTCGTTACCGAGCCTCTTCTTTTAAAAATGGAAGAAATTTCTTTGATTTTAAGTAAGACAATGGATATAAACATCTTTAATCACTATTTTTACCACTTTTTATTAGTGAGCGGAGCGTATTATCTTTGGACTATTATATTTAGTTTTTCGGAAATTTTCTTTTTCTTCTTTGAGTTGTCCGTTTGCGCAATGTACCTTGTAACGGCGCAGGACGAAAAATATAGAGTAAAAGATTTTAAGGACGCGTTTAAAAAACTAAAACAAAGTTTTACCTTAAACTTTTTAAAATCTTTAAAGGTTACGCTTTGGAGTTTTTTGTTCATAGTGCCGGGAATTATTAAATTTTTCTCTTACTCTATGGCAAACCACGTTAGACTTGAAAAACCCGAACTCTCCGCTAATCAATGCTTAAAGGAAAGCGAAGAAATGATGAAAGGAAAAAAAGGATTATATTTAGCCTTTTTACTATCCTTTTTCGGGTGGATAATGCTTTACGTTCTATTTTGCACAACGGTAGAAAATTTAGTATTTTTTATAAAGATAGATTCTGTTATAATAAACGCCGTTTTATTAGTATTGGTAAACGCAATTACCTACGTTGCGTTTTTACCCCTTGAAGCCTATATAGGCGTTGCGGATGCGCATTTTTATTTGTGTCTTGTAAAAGAAAAGGAAGGGAGAGAGAATTTTGCAGACTTTGACAAAGAGTCATATCAAGATTTTGTAAAACAAAAAGAAACTGAAAATAAAGATAAAACGAGTATGTTTGATTTTGTTGACGGCCGTGACGACTTTATAAAAGAAAATTTTAGTGAACCGCGTGACGACGAGCCGTTTTCAAGTTTTAATATAGAAGAAACGGACAAAAAAACAGACGACACACCTTTCGGTGATTTTTAAAATGAAAAGAAAAGGAATTTTATTATCTATCAGTAGCCTGCCTTCTCCAAACGGCATAGGAACGTTTGGAAAAGCGGGCTATTCGTTTTGTGACTTTTTAGCAAGAGCCAAGCAAAACGCTTGGCAAATTTTACCTTTGAGCGTAACGAGTTACGGAGATTCCCCCTATCAGTCCCCGTCGGGGTACGCGCTAAACCCTTATTTTATCGACCTTGATTTCTTGTGCCGTGACGGATTGCTTTTAGAAAGCGAGTACAAGACCGTTGATTTTGGGAGTGGGGACACGGTTGACTACGGAAAACTCTTTTTAAACCGTAAAGACGTACTTAAAAAAGCCGTTAAAAGGTTAAATACGAGCAAAGAATACGACGAATTTTTGAGTGAAAACGAGTTTTGGATAGAAGACTACGCTTTATTTATGACCTTAAAAGAGTTAAACGAGTACAAAGAGTGGTCGAGTTGGGACGAAAAATATAAAAACCGTGATAAAAAAGCCATAGAAAAACTCAAAAAAGAGCAAAAAGAACTCATAGAATTTTATAAAAAAGAGCAATTTTTGGCATTTTCACAATGGAAAAATCTTAAAAATTACGCAAATAAAAAGGGAATAGAGATAATAGGAGATATGCCGATATATTCCGCTTACGACTCGCACGACGTGTGGGCAGAGCCGAGTAATTATCTTTTAGATGACGAATTAAAACCCAAAATGGTAGCGGGTGTCCCCCCGGACGACTTTACTGCGGACGGACAACTTTGGGGAAACCCTTTGTATAATTGGGACAAAATGAAAGCGGACGGGTTTTTGTGGTGGAAAAGAAAACTAACCCACCAAGCAAAACTCTACAATACGGTAAGAATAGACCATTTTAGGGGGTTTGAAGCCTTTTTCGCTATACCTTTCGGCAAAAAACCAAAGGACGGTAAATGGATAAAAGCGCCGGGGGAAGAACTCTTTAAGTTTATAAAAAAAGAAGTTGATATAAGTATAATAGCAGAAGACTTGGGACTTATAACGGAAGAAGTTCGAAAACTTTTGCGCGTTTGCGGTTTTCCGAATATGAGAGTGTTGCAATTTGGTTTCGACGGTGACTTAACGCACGAGTATTTACCCCACAACTATCCCGAAAACTGCGTTGCTTACACCGGTACGCACGATAACGCGCCGACAAACGCTTGGCTTTTAGAGTGCGACGAGAGAAAGAGAGAAAAAGTGGTTGACTTTGCTGAAAGCCGAGTACACCCAACCTTTGGGCTTATAAAGAAATTATTTTTGTCAAAAGCGGACAGAGTAATTATTTTAATGCAAGACTACCTTTTACAAGGGGCGGATAAACGTATGAATACGCCGGGCAAAGAAATGGGCAACTGGACGTATAGAATAACCGCGGACGTTTTAGAAAATAAGGCAATAATAAGAACGATAAGGGATTTATCGAATAAGTAGGGTGCGACGACACGAGCACCGATATAGCGACTGCAAGAGATATAATGAAATGGCTTTCGCCGTGAATTGCCCTATCGGGCATGAATTGATTGCTTTGCAATCATGAATTGACTTTCAAGGCAAGTCATTGTGGCGTTTTATTTAAATTTTTACAATAACGTGCGTGGAGCGCACAATTCACGTCGCTTGCTCCAAATCATGAAAACGAAGTTTTCAATTCATGATACGAAAGTATTAAATCATTTTATAACTTGTCCAAATAAAGAAACACAAAAAGAAAAAACTTATGGAAAGATTGTGATAGAGCATAAATAAAAGGAGATAGAAGTTGGCAGTAAAACTTTTTTTATCCGAAACAAGACACGCTTTAAGCGAGCGCATAATAGAAGAGATTAAAAAAAACCGCGAGAGCGCAGGGCATCACGTCGTTATCGTTCCCGATAGGTTTACCTTAAGCGCGGAAAAAGACGTGCTTAAAGGATTAGGTATTCACGGGGCTTTTGATATATCGGTAACGAGTTTTAAACGACTCGCTACTTTCGTTTTGGACAAAAAAAGCCAAAATACCTTAACCCCCGAAGGGGCGGTTATGCTTTTGAGCAAGGTTATAATAGAAAATAGAGAAAATCTCGTGTTTTATAAAAACGCGTCTTTTTACAGCGGTTTTGCTACCGAATTTTACGCCGTTTTGACTTCTATTCGCAATAATTGTTATACGATTCAAGATTTAATTTCCGCTTTACCGTCTTTGCCCGAGTACGTTAGGCAAAAAACCAAAGATATAATCTTAATACTTGATGAATATCTAAAAAAACTGTCCGACACCGCGTTGGACGGCTCTACTCTTTTGTCTTCTCTTGCAAGGGAGTGTCCCGAAAGCGACTATATTTGTAATTCGGACTTTTACGTTTTTGACTTCTTTTCCTTTACCGCCGAACAAAGACGGGTTTTGGGCGCGATAGGAAAGAGCGCAAAGAGCCTGTCTATTGCTTTGCTTAAAGGGGACGGACTTAAAAACGGTAGAATTTTCCCGTCTAAAGAATACCAAAGACTAAAAAATACGGCGAAAGACGAGAAATTTAAGGTTTCAGAAGAATACGTTAGTACAAATTTGGATAGTGGAAGACGGAGAGTGTTAAGCGAGATGTTTTCTTACGACACGAGCGAGAAAACGTCGGGAGGCAAGGGCATAGAAATCTTTGAAGCGGAAAGCGCGGAAGGAGAAATTGCGCACCTTGCAAGAAAAATAAAGAAACTCGTAAAAGAAGGTTACCGCTACCGCGATATATCCGTTTTAGCAGGGGATATAGACGGAAACCGTGAGAGAATTAAAAGGATATTTTTATCCCACGACATACCATTTTTTGCGGACGAGAAAACAAAACTTTTAAAAACTCCGTTATTTAGATATATAAAGAGCGTTATAAAAGCCGGCATAAAAAAGACGGATATTGAAATGGCGCAAGAACTCATATCCAACCCCTTTTCAGGCATTAAAAAGAGCGAAGGGGCGGACTTTTTGTCGTATGCCACGAAGTACTCGATAAACTATTTGCCAAAGAGTGAATTCGTGCTTGGAAAAAGCGCGGTTTACTACGAAAACGCGGAAAAAGTCCGCGAAAAAGTACTTGCCTTGTATTGTGATTTAGAGAAAACGGACACGGCGGAAAATCACGTAAAAAGACTGGAAAATTTCTTAAAAAACCAAGAAATAGACCGTAAAACCCAAGAAATCACCCAAAAACAACGTAAAATCGGGGACGAATATTCCGCGTCTTGTACGGAGCAAAGTTTAAGCAAAATACAAAAAATCTTGAACGAGATGAAAGAGATTTTGCGTGACACGGAGATTAAAAAGGAAGAGTTTTTAGGAATACTAACGAGCGCGGTGGAGAGTGTGGAAATCGCGTATATTCCTATGTTTTCCGACGTCGTTTACGTTGGGGGTATCGACGAGTCGAGATTTACCGAGTGCAAAGTTTTGTGCGTCCTTAACGCCAAATCGGGAACGCTACCTAAAGAGTCGGAGAGAATAGGTATCTTTGGGGAAGCGGAAGAAAAAGCCTTGTTAAACGCGGGAATTGATTTATCCCCCACCGTGCTTGAACAAGTTTTAGAAGAAAAATTGCACCTTCTCCAACTTTGCATAATGCCCAAAGAAAAACTTTTTATAAGTTTTACTCAAACGGACGGGGAAAAACGCTCCGATATGGTGGAAGATTATTTAAATCTTTTTTCCGATATTGATTTTGAAACGGAGAGAGAGTTTTACGGGGACAAAGCGGAAGACGGACACAAGTTTTTAAGGGCAATAGAATATCTAACTCAAGACAGAAAAACCTTGGAATACGCTTATTCTTTCGGGGATTTTGGCAAAAAAATAAAAGCCGTGTTGCAAGAACTTTTGGGGAATACCAAAAAACAAAAAAGAGAAGTGCAAAACGTAAACGGCGCAAAAGAGTCTTTCTTCGCAAACGGCAGGACTTCTATAAGTCAATTAGAAAATTATTTTAGATGTCCTTATTCCCATTATTTTAACCGCGGTTTATACATAAAACCCGTGGAAACGGCAACGAGCGTGACCTTGATAGGTAGTTTTTTGCATTACGTTTTAGAAATTGGACTGAAAGAACTGAAAAACGCCGATTTTCCCGTGGAAAACAGCGAAAAATTTGAAGAAATCAGCCAAAAAACTTTAAAATTCGCTTTGCAAAACCCCGATTTTGAGCCTTTGCTTTCTAAAAAGTTTAAAACACTTAAACTTCGCCTTTTAGACGAAGGAGGGAAAATGCTCCGCTACGTTTCTTCTTTTGCAAGGGAGAGCGAGTATAAACCCAAAGAATTTGAGTTTTCTTTTGGTTACGGCAAACAAAAGTTCTTTTTAAAAGGGGAAAAAGCAACTTTATCCCTTGGCGGAAAGATTGATAGAATGGACACTTTAGGGGACAAAGCCGTGCTTTTGGACTACAAGACGGGCAGAGCGCCCGGGGATATGCAAGGGGTATATTACGGCACGGGCGTGCAACTCTTTATGTATATGTCCGTTTTGGACGAACTTGGGGTTAAAACCGTAGGCGCTTTTTATTTCCCCATAAGTAACGAGTACGTCAAAAAAGAAGAAATTAAACCCAGACTTAAAGGCAACGTTTTGGGCTCGGAATTTTCTTCTTTCGAGCCGTCGCAAAAAGAATTCCGCGAAAAAAGTCTTTTCGTGGACGCTGATTTTAGAGCAAACGGCGCGCCTTTAACTAACGCTAAAACCACTTTATGTACGGACACCGAACTTCAAGCCTTAAAAGACTATTCCGTCAAAGTTTGTGAAAAGGCAATAGACGAAATGGCGGACGGCTATATCGCGCCCACTCCTTTAGACGATGCGTGCAAGTATTGCGCGTATAAAGCGCTTTGCGCGGGGCTTAAAACCTTTGCTCGCGAGAAAAAGAACGTGAACAAAAGCGATATAGTTGATTTAATGGAAAATAAAACCGAGGAGAGAAAAAATGGCTAATTGGACGGATGCTCAAAGACAAGCAATACAAGCCGATAGTGGCGAAATACTCGTTTCCGCATCCGCAGGATCTGGAAAAACTTCGGTTATGATAGAAAGACTCGTGCGCCTTATAGTAAACGGGGTGGACGTGGATAACGTTTTGTGTTTGACTTTTACGAAAGCGGCGTCTAACGAAATGAAAGAAAGGTTGCGCGCAACCCTTTTAAAAACCCTAAAAAGGGAAAAAGACGAGAAAACCAAGGCAAGACTTTTAACGCAACTGGATAGACTGTCCTTTGCAACTATCACGACCATAGACTCTTTTTGCAATAAACTTGTCCAAAAATATTTTGAAAAGACCGATCTCCCCGCAAACTTTACTCTTGCAACCCCAGAAGACGCGAACGCTCTAAAATACGCGTCCGCAACCGCCGTTTTGGAAAGATTTGGGGAAGAAGACGACCAAGAATATTATAACCTTATAGGTTTTTTGGGCAAAAAAAGACAAACGGACAGCGTTTTGAAGATTTTGACGTCCATATACGACTTTTTGTTCACTTTGCCTTCGGCTAACGAGTATTTAGACGAAATCGTTGAAAATTACGAGAAAGACGTTAGGGAAAACCCCGTGGTTTTGTACGTTTTTGATAAGTTCAAGCACGACTTAAAAGAACTTGAAACGTGCGTTTTGTCCGTTTTTGGCGCAAAAACTACTTACACGGACGAAATGCTTACGCATTTTAACTATTTACGAAACGCCTACTACGGCGGATTGGAGAAGTTTTCTGAAGCAATAAAAAAACCTTTCCCCGAAAAGCCGAATTTTCAGCGAAAAGAATATAAGAATTTAGACGAAGAAAACAAGAAAAAAGTGGACGAATTACGGACGAAAGCCCAAAAAATACAAGAAAAATACGCCGAATTCGACCTTTTACAAATAGAAAACGATAAAAAAGCCTTGTTCCCTTACGTTAAAAAATTGGTGGAGATAATAAAGGCTTTTTGCGCGGAATACACCGCAAGAAAAAGGGAAGAAAATCTAACCGACTTTGCGGAGATTGAGCAAAACGCTTACAAACTTTTGTGCGATAGCGATATAAACGCGCAAGTCAGAGCAAAATATACCCACGTTTTGGTGGACGAATACCAAGACACCAACAGATTGCAAGAAAACATTTTGCGCCTTGCAGGGGGTATGAGTTCGAGATTTATGGTGGGGGATGCGAAACAAAGCATTTATTCCTTCCGCCACACCGAACCCGAGATTTTTATAGAAAAACGGGGGAAAGAAGGGATAGAAACTATCCTTTTGAAGGAAAATTTTAGGCAGTCCAAAGAAATTTTAAATGCGGTAAACGAGATTTTTATCTCAATTATGCAAAAAGATTGGGCAGGAATAGACTACAAAAGCGAAGAAATGATAGCAGGACTTTTATCTCCTGCCGTTGATTCGCCTTTTGAACTGTGTTTTATTGACGACGGAGAAAAGGCGGACGACGAAAAAGAAATATCCTTATATAGCGTAATGGAAAACGCCAAGGAAAACGACACCGTAAAGTGCGCGGAAGGGGAATACGTATATAAAAAAATAGTCGAACTCGTAGGACGGGAGAAGATATATGACGCGAAACAAGACGGAGAAGACAAAAACCGATATATTCGTTTCGGGGATATAGTCGTATTATACCGCAAAAATTCCGAGCATATAAAAGATATAATCAAATATTTAAAGGAAAAAGGCGTTCCCGTTGGAGAAAAGGGGGAAGAATATTTGCCCGTGTCCGCGGAAATACTTATACACTTTTTGAGAGTTCTTGCAAACCCGCAAAACGACGAGTCTTTGGCTATAGTTATGTTGTCCGACCTTTTTGGATTTTTGGAAGACGAACTTTTAGAATACAGACGCGTGTCGGGGGATAACAAAAAGTCTTTATTCCGCGCTTTTTATAGCGTTAGGGAAAAATATCCCAAACTAAAAGCCTTTTTCGAGAAGTTTTTGGAGTACATAACCCGTTCCGAGTACACCGACGTTTATAACCTTTTAAACTACGTAGTTATAGACACCGGTTTTGATAAAGCCGTGGCAAACAGAGAAGGGGGAGAGAGAGAATACAAACTCTTGTCCGCGTACCTTAACGCGTTAAAGCAGTCCACGGTATCGGAGAGCGTGGCTACCTATCTTGCAAAATTTGACAAATATCCCGAATTTAAGACCAAACAAGAGTCGGGCGGACACGACAGCGTGCGTTTTATGACTATGCACGGAAGCAAGGGGTTGGAATTCCCC
>JAZSRG010000149.1:0-1887 GCA_045538365.1 Clostridia bacterium | reverse complement strand
CCTTGGCCCACAGAACGACATGGCTACGATCCGACTTGCTGACGATATATTCACGCTTGACTTGCAAGGCTCTTCTGTTGGTAAAACCGCAGTACAAAACGATAAAAACGGCAACGTAATCGGTCTTTCTTCCGCAAGCGTAAAAGAAGAAGGTATCAACAGTTTCAACGTATGCCTTGACGCAGTTGCAGTTATCGTAAACAATGCAAATGAAAACGTAAGCGACCTTACGATTGCACAGCTTTACGGTATATTCAGCGGAAAAGTAACGAAATTCAGCGAGATTGCAGGTTAATATGAATACCACGAAAATCAAAGAAAAAACAGGACAAACGATATTCACGGTAGCGGCGGTTATATGCGTAATCGCCGTTGTCGCCATTTTCGTTTTTATGCTCATTAAAAGCATACCCGCCTTTAATAAAATAGGATTATTTGATTTTATCTTCGGCGATAATTGGTCCCCCGATAGATTGGATAAATACCAAAACGAAACCCTTTCAGGCTCTTACGGAATACTCAAAATGATTGTCGGCACGCTTACGGCAACCATCGGCGCGCTTTTAATTGGTGGAACGCTCGGCTATTTTAGCGCAGTATTTATAGCGTTCTATTGCCCGAATAAATTAAAAAAGATTTTTTCGTCAATGATAAATTTACTCGCAGGGATTCCGTCAGTTGTTTATGGCTTTTTTGGTATCGTTTTCTTATTGCCTTTACTTGCGAATTTTGCTCCGAATAACGGAAGCGGACTTCTTGCAACGTCGCTTATCTTGGGTATAATGATTTTGCCCACCGTCGTTTCCCTTTCAAAAACAAGTTTAGAAGCCGTTCCACGCTCTTATTATGAAGGTGCGCTTGCTCTTGGCTCTACGCACTCGCAAGCGGTTTTTGGCACGGTAACGAAAGCGGCTAAATCAGGTGTAACCGCTTCTCTTGTTTTGGGTATTGGACGTGCGCTTGGCGAAACAATGGCAGTTGTAATGGTTGCAGGTAATTCCGTCGCTTATCCCGATTCGCTCTTTAATAGTTTCCGTGTTTTAACCGCAAATATCGTTATGGAAATGGGCTATGCAGGCGAAGTTCAACAAGGCGCACTTGTTGCTACGGGTGTAATTTTGCTTGTATTTGTGCTTATCGTAAATCTTGTATTTGGGGCTATCACGAAAAAAGCAATCAAAAGCGCGGTGGACGGTAAAAGTGTATTTTCAAAAATCTTTAAGAAAAGCGAAAAAACGAAGAAAACGACTTTTTGGACGAAGTGTAAAGATAAAATCGCAGGTTTTAAATATAAAATCAAAACGGCGAATATCGGCGCGGGTGCGGCAATAGGCGCAGGTGTTTTTGCTGGAACGGTATTACTTCTCGTAATAGGTTTTATCTTTATTAAAGGCTTTCCGACACTTATATCAAGCCCACGCTTGCTTTTTGGCAAATACGAGTTTGACAGCGAAAAAATCACAATATTGCCGTCTATCATTACAACGCTTATGACGGTTGGATTGAGTTTGCTTATCGCCGTTCCTATCGGACTTTGCACGGCAATTTTCTTAAACGAATACGCAAAGAAAAACAATTTCTTTATCAAAATGATTCGTGGAGCAATCGACTTACTTAACGGCGTTCCGTCTATTGTTTATGGCTTATTTGGTATGATAACGTTCGTTGCGTTGATTGGCGGTACAAGCTGCATTTTGGCAGGTACGCTCACGATAAGCATAATGCTACTTCCCACAATCGTTCGTTCTACCGAAGAAAGTTTGAAATCGGTGCAAGACAGTTTACGTGAAGGAAGTCTTGCACTTGGCGCAGGAAAAATGAGAACTATTTTCAAAATCGTGTTGCCGTCCGCGCTTCCCGGCATTATGTCTGCCATTATTTTAAGTA
>JAZSRG010000130.1:0-5863 GCA_045538365.1 Clostridia bacterium | reverse complement strand
TGTCACTTAATTCTTGTCTTGCCAAATCTACGCATTTATCGTGATATAAGCCGTTATCTTTTATATATTTTTCTACGTCTGGACACAAATATTTAGATAAATCCGAGTTTATTGCGGATAAATATCTTATCTCGCCCGACGAAAAGTTTTTGCTAACGTAGGACAAAACCGTAATATCTCCACCCAAAGCGCGCGCTTTGTCAATCGCAACGTTCATATCACTCTCTCGTCCTTGTCTTGGATATACGACCAAACTAACAAGGCTTAAAAGTTCTTCGGGCTTGTACCACTTAAAGAGATCAGCCATACTGTCCCCGCCTATGATATAAAACAATTGGTCGTCTGGATATATTTTCTTGAATTTTTTAACCGTATTGACTGCGTAATTAGTTTCCGTGCTTTCCTTTTCAATGTTTGAATAAACTACGTCGCCAAAAGCAAGTTTACACATATCCATTCTTGTATCAAACGGAATATCGTTTGCCGTTGACTTATGTGGTGGCAAGAATGATGGAAAGACCACGCAAAAATCAAGCCCTAACTTTTCTTTTGCGCAGTTTAATAATTCAACGTGTTCAATATGCGGTGGATTAAAAGCCCCACCAAACAAACCAATTTTTCTCATACCTATATTATATACCTAAATTAAGATAAATGAAAGTATATTTGGAAAATTTTTGTTAATAATCACAAAACTGGAGGTTAATATGCCTAAAATTATTGACAGAATTATCTTAATAACCATTTTATTCGTTATTTTCACGCTTTGGGGTACTTATTTAACACAAAATTTCTTTATAGGAATATCAATATCCGCAATATTAATGATGATATTCGGGTTATTTTTAAAACCAAATAAAAAAGTAAAATTTAATCCTTTAAACTACGTAAATAAACTAACTTCATTGTCTTTTCGCGAGCAAAACGAACTTTTTATAAAAGCCATATCCCCAAGACTTAATCCCCAAAAAGACAAAAACGGACTAATTAAGGTCAACGAAAGCGAACTCTTTTTGCCACATTTAAGATTTTCCAAACTCCAAGCCGGGGAAATTTTCCGCAAATCTCTTTTCGCTCAAAAACGCGGTTTCACCAAATTGCTTTTATTAAATAACGGATACGACGAATCGGCTTTTAATCAAATAAAGCCTTACTTACCTATACCGACTGAACTCATTAGCACGACTGATGCTATCGTTTCTTTAGGCAAACTAAATCTTTTGCCCGAAATTCCCAAATCACAAAAAAAGAAACCCGCAATAAAAGAAATATTTAAATCAGCGTTCAATAAACGAAACGCGAAATATTTTCTTTTATCGGGGTTTTCTTTAGGTTTTTTGGCGATTTTTACACCGCTTAAACTATATTATCTTTGTTTTTGCACCCTATCTCTTAGTTTTTCCGCGCTTTGCTTTTTTAGAAAAACTAAAAAACAATCTTCAACTTTTAAATAATTTTATAGGTCGTCTATCAAAATTTTGTCCGCAATAAGGGCTACGAATTCGCCGTTAGTAGGTTTGTCCATAGACGAATAAACCTTTATGCCAAATAAATTGTTGATGTTTTCTAACTTGCCTTTATTCCAACCAACTTCTATTGCGTGTCGCATAGCGCGTTCAACCTTAGACGGCGTAGTTGAGTGAATTTTAGCAACGCTTGGATATAATTCTTTAGTTATAGAATTCATTATATTAGGTTTATCTACCGCAAGTTTTATAGCATCTCTTAAAAATCTATATCCCTTAATGTGCGCAGGTATTCCTATAGTCATAAATATATTTGCAATTTTGGACTCAAAACTCTTCTCAACTACTTTGTTGATAGAATTATTTTCTATACCAAAACTTTCCGTTATCATATTATTTAGTCTTGCGTGATTTGCAGGTTTTATCATATAATAATTTGCTCCTGCATCCATTGCGCGAGTAATAAACCCGTCACCGACTAAAGACGACAAAACTATAATTTGCATATCAAGTCCGACTTCTCTTATCTTCTCGATAAGTTTATATCCGTCAAACGAAGACAAAATAAGTTCAGTAACTAAAACGTTTGGTTTCAATTTCAAAATTTCGTCAAACGCTTCTTTGCCGTCACCATTTGCGCCAACTACTCTTAAATACTCGCCTGCTGAAATCATTTCAACAAGTTCGTCTTTAATCTTCTCGTCGCGCTCCACTACGTAAACCGTTAATTCAATCATGATGTTCTCCTTTTTTGCATAGCAAAAGATGAACTATGCAGCCCTAAAATTAGATTTAAATTTTTTACAAGAGTATAAAGATATTAAAAAAATTCGTCTTTTGTTCTCTCAAAATTCAAGACAATATTATCCATTTTTCGAGCAAAAGTCAAGTGATTTTACAAGATTTTTTTAATCAGTCATTATTAGTGCTTTTTCGACAAATTTCGACATAAAAATAGACTAAAAATAAAAAGCCCGATTTTCATCGGGCTTCTCTTACTTATTAATTTGTGCTTTGTATTTGTCTTTTAAACCGATTATTCTGTTAAATACAGGTAATTCTTCCGTACTGTCGCGGTCTTTAACGAAATATCCCGTTCTCATAAATTGATATTTATCTCCGACTTCAGCATCAGCGAGCGAGGGTTCTACGTAACCTTGTTTTACGATAAGGGAATTTTTGTTAAGTTTGTCTTGTACTTCCCCTTCTATGCTATCGTCAACGAGTTTTTCGTATAATCTAATAGTTGCAGGCTTACCGTATTTTGCGCTAACCCAATGAATAGTTCCTTTAACCTTTTTGGTGCAGTTTGCGCCACTCTTGGTTTCGGGATCGTACTCTGCGTGAACAACGATTCCTTCCGGCGTTTCTTCGTAACCCGTACATTTAATAATGTAAGCGCGATTAAGTCTAACTTCAGCACCTGGATATAATCTAAAGTACTTAGGCGGTGGATCGATTTTAAAATCGTCTTCGTCAATGTAGAGTTCTTTAGTGAAGGTTACCTTTCTTTCCGTTGCGCCTTCTACAGGTCTATCGGGAACGATAAGTTCTTCTTCCCCTTCATAGTTGTCTATAACGAGTTTGATAGGATTTACAACCGCCATTTTGCAGTCAACAGTTTGTTGTAACTCATCTCTTACACAATGCTCTAAAAGCGCGAAATCAACTTCAGACAAAGCCTTGGATACACCCGTAACGTTTATAAAACTCTTTAATGCGTTTGCAGGATATCCACGTCTTCTCATACCTGCGATAGTCGGCATTCTCGGATCGTCCCATCCGTCAACGATACCCGTTTCAACAAGATTTTTAAGATATCTCTTACCTAAAATTACGTCGGTAACGTTGATTTTTGCAAACTCGATTTGACGGGGCGGATTGGGGAAAAGTCCAAGGGACTGCGTGGACCAATTATACAAAGGTCTGCGCTCTTCAAACTCCGGTCCGCAAAGAGAGTGCGTTACACCCTCAAGCGCGTCAAGCAAGGGGGGCGCAAAGTCGTACATAGGATAAATGCACCATTTATCTCCCGTTCTGTGGTGAGTTACGTACATAATTCTATAAATTACGGGGTCACGCATACAAAGTATGGGAGAAGCCATATCAATCTTTGCTCTCAACGTGCAATATCCTTCGGGAAACTCTCCGTTTTTCATTTTATCGAATAATTCAAGGTTTTCTTCAATGCTACGATTTCTATACGGACTCTCCTTTCCGGGAGTTGTCAAAGTGCCACGATATTCACGAACTTCGTCTTGAGAAAGATTACATACGTACGCCTTGCCTGCTTTTATGAGTTTAACGGCAATTTCATACAAGTCTTGGTAGTGATCGGATGCGAAATAAGTCTTATAAGGCTCAAAACCAAGCCAAGCAATATCTTCTTTAATTGATTGAACGAATTCGTCTTTTTCTTTAACGGGGTTCGTATCGTCAAAATAAAGGAAGCATTTGCCACCATAGCGCATTGACGTACCAAAGTTAATACAAATAGATTTAACGTGACCTAAATGTAAATAACCGTTTGGCTCGGGCGGAACACGAGTGCAAACTTCGTTATCTTTTACTTTGCCTGCAGCCAAATCTTCGTCAACGTAATTAAAAATAAAGTTATCAGTAAGTACAAAATTTTCCATATTATTCTCCATTGCTACATTGTATCACTTTTATTCCAAAAACTCAACGATAATTGCGTTTAAAGAATAAAAATATTCTTCCTTAACTTTTATATTTGTTTTAGTTATATCCAAAACTCTTTCGAGTTTCTTAATACCCTTTTTAAACCTTTCAAATACGTCAACACCGTATTCACGCAAAATTTCTTGAGCGTTGATACCATCACGAAGTCTAAGTCCCAACATAATAGTTTCTTCTAACTCGTCGTTTTTGTCCAACAGGCTTTCTTGAACTTTGATTTTTTCAAAGTCGTCCGCATCTAAATACTCGCTCATTGATTGAGTATTATAAAAACGCGCGTTTTCGAGAAGACTATGTGCACCTAATCCCACTCCAAGATAGTTTTTTCGTGTCCAATACCCTAAATTGTGCTTGCACTCAAAACCAAGTTTTGCGAAATTACTAACTTCGTATCGATACAATCCAAAGCGTTTTGCGTCGTTTAACACCTTGTCGTAAACATCCGCTACTTGATCTCCGTCAGGAACAGAACACGCTCTACTCTCTATCATTTGGCAAAGTTTCGTTCCCTTCTCGATAGACAAGCCGTATGCAGACAAATGAGTTATGCCGTAGTCTAAAATCTCACGAACGGTGTTCAAAGTGGTGTCTATCGTTTCATTTGGAAGACCTAAAATAATGTCCGCGTTTACGTTTAGATTAGTTTTAGACAGTCTATCCAACGCCAGTCGCGCTTGGCGCGAGTCGTGCGCGCGACCAATAAGACTAAGTGTTGAGTCGGATAAACTTTGAACACCTAAACTTACTCTCGTACAACAATCTTTGTATTCGTCAATTTTCGCTAAAGTCAAACTCTCGGGATTGCTCTCCACGCTAATTTCTACGTTTTCATCAACTGCAAAAGTTTGATAAATTTTGTTTACGATTTTTTTTATCGTTCCTGACTTTAAAATGCTTGGCGTTCCCCCACCTATAAAGACGGTATCGACTGCAAAACATCCTTTTAATCGCTCTCCGTAAAAAGAAACTTCTTGTAAAAGTTTGTCTATATACGCATCTTCATTATCTAAATTACAAAAAGATAAAAAGTCGCAATAGGCGCATTTACTTTTACAGAACGGGATATGAACGTATAATCCAAGTTTTTTCATTACTTATCAAACTTGAGTATGGTCATAAATGCTTCACTCGGCACGCTTACCGAGCCTACTTGACGCATTCTCTTTTTACCTTCTTTTTGTTTTTCAAGAAGTTTCTTCTTTCTCGTTATATCGCCACCGTAACACTTCGCTAAAACGTCTTTTCTCATGGCTTTAACGGTTTCACGAGCAATAACCTTGCCTCCGACCGCTGCTTGAATAGGTATCTCAAACATTTGACGGGGTATAACTTCTTTTAATTTTTCCGCAATAGAACGACCTCTTGCGTAAGCCTTGTCTTTATGAACGATTATACTTAAGGCGTCGCAAATATCACCGTTTAAGAGTAAATCAAGTTTAACCAAATCACTTCTCTTGTATCCCGTAATTTCGTAATCTAAACTTGCGTAACCCCTTGACTTCGACTTTAAGGAATCGAAAAAGTCGTAGATTATCTCGTTCAAAGGCATTTCGTATTCAATACGCGCGCGCCCCGAATCAATATACGTCATATCGGTATATATTCCACGCTTTTCTTGACATAATTCCATAATCGGGCCAACGTATTCGGGCGGAGTATAGATATATGCCTTGACCACAGGTTCTTCCATATAGTCA
>JAZSRG010000014.1:0-1847 GCA_045538365.1 Clostridia bacterium | reverse complement strand
CAGTTTTCAACTCCGCCACTAATTGACATACCAACACCAAACCAACCCATGGTAGCGTTGTTAGTAGAAGAAAGATCTCCCGTGCCGTTAACGTCTTGTACGTTAAGGTTAGATTCTACGATATCAAATTCGTAAACGAGTGATCCACCGTAAGGTACTGCCAATACGTCTGCGCCACCGAAACCGGTAGTAGATGCGTTGTTAGTAACTTCGATAGAGTAAGTTTTGGTGTTGGGGTTAACAACTACGTATTCTTCAGGAACGATAGTTCCAACGTTTCCTTCCTTGGTGATGATGGTTTGAACACCAAGGTTTTGTCCGTTAGAAGTGGTGCAAGAGAGGTTGCTTACGTTCATATCAAGACAGCAGTTGTTGTCAAGCATAATTTGAACAGTTCTCATAAGGTCTGCTCTGTAATCAGGAATATTCATGATAGCAGAGTTCAAAACGTATGCAGCATCTCCGTCAACAGCAGCCTTCGTGTACAAGCAAAGTGATGCTTTAGCGCCTTCAGACGGAGCGGTGTAAACGAGTTTAACTGATTTGCCTTCGCCGAAAGGAATAGAACCGTAACGAGCAGGGTCATTAGGAATACCAGAACCACCGGTCAAGTACCAACCGTCGTCTGCAGTCCAGTGTTCTTCACCGTCAACTTTACCAGTTGAGTCGTAATTAACTTTACCAGCGCCTTCATTCATACCAGAGTAGCTATCCCATACGCCTGCGGTTGCATAGTAGTAAGCGTTGTGAGCGTATTCGGTATCAACACCGTTGTATGCATACCAGTTAAAATTACGTGCGTGTGCGACATCTTGGGTTGCAAAGATAGCGCGGGTTACACCAGAGTAAAGTTTGTTGATATCGAAAGTCAAGATAACTTGTTCGCCTTCAGCCAAAGTCGGGTTGATAGCAGAGGTCAAAGTGGTGAAACCATCTGCGTTGTTAAGAGTAATTCTGTAAGTTTCGTCTGCTTTAGGAGCGTAGATAGCGTTCAAAGTAATGTCACCGTTAACAGCGCCTTCTGCGTCGAAATCAAAAAGGGTGCTTTCCCAAGTGTCTTGGTTCCAACCGATGAATTCCCAACCGTCTTTAACGGGTACTTCAACGGGTTCAGCGGGACGAGTTCCTTGTGCAAAGGTGTCGCCTGCTTCGAGTTCAGCGGATTCACCACCGTTAAGGTTGTAAGTTACGGTGTATTCAGATACGCCTTTCTTGAAGTAAGTAGCGTTACCGATAACCATGTCTTCACCTGCTCCGGAGTAAGCCATTGCCCAGTAAGCGCCTTCAGGAAGACCGTAAACTGCGATACCGAATTTACCTTCAGCGCCGATACAATTACCTTTGAAAGCCTTTTCTACAACAGCCTCGCCTTCAGCGGGCTCTGAACGCAAGATAATACCGTATTCAGCGGTAGTATCAGAAACTTGACCGAATACGATGTGCGCTTCTCCAGAAAGAGTACCGCTATCATATTCACCAATGTAAAGTTGTGATTGGGTAGTTGCGGTTGCTTCTGCGCCAGCAGAAATGCCGAACATAGAAACAGCAAGAGCAATAGCCATCACAACCATAAGGATGCGAAGTGACTTTTTCATTATTCTGCTCCTCCTACCGTAGCGCCGGAACCATACTGATAAGACGTGATGCTTCCGCCCAATTCGTCAAGATCGGGTGCAAAACTGCCCCAAGGTACAGTAGCGATTGCTTCTGCTTGAGTGATTTCCATAACCTGTACTTCAGGTTTAGTGTAAATCTTCATTTTTTTTATCCCTCCATAAAGTTTTTTGAATAAGATTCCATCTTATTTAGTTACAATTATAATACACTAATATCAAGAAATAGTCAAG
>JAZSRG010000085.1:0-1844 GCA_045538365.1 Clostridia bacterium | reverse complement strand
CAGTTTTCAACTCCGCCACTAATTGACATACCAACACCAAACCAACCCATGGTAGCGTTGTTAGTAGAAGAAAGATCTCCCGTGCCGTTAACGTCTTGTACGTTAAGGTTAGATTCTACGATATCAAATTCGTAAACGAGTTGTCCGCCGTAAGGAATACTCAAAATTTCTGCGCCACCGAAACCGGTAGTAGATGCGTTGTTAGTAACTTCAACGGCGTAAATCTTTTCATTATCACTTACATATTCTTCAAGAGCGATAGTGCCAACGTTTCCGTCCACAGTCGTGGTAATTTGAACACCAAGATTTTGTCCGCTTGACGTCGTGCAAGAGAGATTGCTTACGTTCATATCAAGACAAGCGTTAGTGTCAAGCATAATTTGAACGGTTCTCTCAAGGTCGGAACGATTTGCAGGAATATCCATAATTGCAGAGTTCAAAACGTATGCAAAATCACCGTCCACGCTTGCTTTGGTGTACAAACAAAGTGATGCTTTAGCGTTTTCGGACGGAGCGGTGTAAACGAGTTTTACGGACTTACCTTCAGCAAAAGGAAGAGAACCGTAACGAGCAGGGTCATTAGGAACACCAGTACCACCGGTCAAATACCAACCGTCGTCTGCAACCCAGTGTTCTACGCCGTTAACGAGTCCGTTTGCGTCGTACGCTACTTTACCGCTACCTGCATCCATACCGGAGTAGTTATCCCAAACGCTTGCGTTTGCATAGTAGTAAGAACTATGAGCGTAATCGGTATTAACGCCGTTGTATGCATACCAGTTACCAAGACGAGAGTGAGCAACGTCCATTGTTGCAAACATAGCGCGAGATACGTTAGAATAGATTTTGTTAATATCAAATTCTAAAATAACTTGTTCGCCTTCGTCAAGCACAGGGTTGATAGCAGAGGTCAAAGTAGTATATTGACCGGAAACGTTGTTGTCCAAGGTAACTCTAACCGTTTCGCTCGTGGACGGAGTCCAAATAGCGGTCAATTCAACGTTATTGTTGTACGCTTCGTCAGCATCGAAATCAAATAAGGTGCTTCCCCAATCATCCATACTCCAACCAACGAAATCCCAACACTCTTTCGTGGGATTAGCAATCGGTTTAGTGGGACGAGTTCCTTGAGCAAAGGTGTCGGTTACACTAATTTCATCGCTCTCGCCACCGTTAAAGTCGTAAGTTACGGTGTATTCAGCAATTCCTTTAGTAAAAGTAACTTCTTCGCCAAGAATTCTTGAGTCGTCTGCTCCAGAGTACGCGGTAGCCGTGTAGTCACCGTCGGGCAAATCGTATATTGCTATACCGAATTTACCGTCCGCGCCGATACGTTTACCGGGGAACTTGAACATGTTTCCGTCTTTGTCCGTAATAATAACGCCGTATTCTTTAGTTTCGTTAGAAACCGTACCGAATACGATATGCGCCTGTCCGCTAAAATTACCGCTGTCATAGTCACCTATGTACAATTGGGAGAAAGTGGAAACGGTGTCTTCCGCGCCAACTCCTACCATAACGATACTTAAAGCGAGAGCCAAAATTACAAGACTTAGGAAAATCTTAGTTAATTTTCTCATTTTTTCTCTCCTTATTGTGTTATTAAACAATTACTTTCTAATATTTTATTATTGAATAAAGATAAATCTCACCCAATACATAAAAATACAGTATAATTATAGACTATAACAAGGTTTTTGTCAATCAAAAAGCACTTTTTATAAAGTTTTTGCAAGGAAAATTTATCCATCACTTTTTCGCTCTTCACTCTTTACTTCCCAATAATATTTAAATTACAGTTTTATTGTGGTAAAAATATAAAATGACGACCAATGGTCGCCCCT
>JAZSRG010000159.1:0-6312 GCA_045538365.1 Clostridia bacterium | reverse complement strand
CATCTTAGGGTCGATCATGATGAGCTTTAATTCGGATGGCCTTGCCTTGTACAGAAAACTGGTGATTATCGAGTTGATGCACACGGACTTACCAGAACCGGTAGCTCCGGCAATAAGCAAGTGAGGCATATCAGCAAGGTTACAAGTTATGCTGTTACCAGATATATTTCTACCCAAACAAACAGTCAAAGGCGATTTTGCCGTGAAGAAATCACTCTTTTCTAATACGCTACGCAATGAAACGGTAGAACGTTCTCTATTCGGCAACTCGATACCTACGCAAGTTTTACCGGGAACCGGCGCTTCAATTCTTATATTCAAACCACCCAAACCAACTGCAATATCTTTGCTCAAGTTAGTTACACGAGTAACTGATACGCCGGGTTTTAACGTGATTTCGTATCTCGTAAACGCAGGTCCTACTACGATACCTGAAACATGACCGTCAACTTTAAAGTCAGCCAAAATTTGGTTAAGTTTTTCGGTGTATTCTCTGTGTTCGTCTTCGTTGTTTATATCGGACGCAGGATCTTTGGGAATAAGATTTAAAGGAGGCGCGCAGTACGGTTTGCGCTCAACTTCAGGTGTTTCTTCCACCATAGAAATTTGTCCGGGAATAACTTTGTCTGATTTAGTTTTCTTTGCTTTTTGTGATGCGGTATTAAAGTTTCCGTTAGTGATATCACTAAAATCACGTTTGGGAGCAGGAGCAGATTTTTCTTCCGCAACTTCTTCAACCTGCTCTTCAACGTATTCAACGGGAACGGATTCTTCCACCGTTACAGTGTCTTGTTCTCCAACCTTTTCTTCTTCGTCGTCAGTTACGCGGAAAATTCTATCAAACGCGCTATCGTACGCTGATAAAGAAGACTTTTTAGTGGTACTCGAGTCTTTTTGCGGTACGCCAAAACCAAAAAGTTGGTCTAAAGGCTGACTTTCTTCCTCTTCAACCGCAGGTTCTTCGTAATTTGACACGAAAACCTCTTCTTCTTTCTCTTCAACGTAAACGGGTTTTATATCGTCTGAGTGAAGTGAATTTAATACTTTACCAAGTCTATTATCGTTATCAAAATCGTCTTCGGGCTTAAATCCTAACGACATATCGGAATACGCGCTATTTTTCGCTCTTTCTTCCGCTTCAAGATTCTTTCTCTTTTGTTCTCTAAAATAACCGTTAGTGAAAGCGTTGGGATTTGATTCGAAGACTAAATTAAAAAAAGGGTCGTCTCTTTTGTCTCCTTCCTGGTCATCGTTACTCGTTGTATCGTCAATGTTTTCTACGACTTCTTCAGTTAATTTATTTTCACTCTTGTTTTCATAAGGCATATAAGTCGAACCACTAGTTTTTTCCGTGTTCGAATTTAGTCTGTCTATAAACAATCTTTCTTCCGCGCTCTCGGTTTGGGGGGCGGTTTCATTTATTACGGCATCGTCAACGATAGCGTTGGGATTGTATGAATTTTGGAAATTGAAAAGTTTGTCAAAAGCCTGTTTGCGTGACGTGGACTCAACGACAGGTTCAGCAACAATCTCTTCTTTTTTCTCAAATTCTTGGCTTAAAATACCGCTTCCACTCAAAGTAGAACCGAATATATTATCGATAGGTTCGTAGTTTACTACTCTTTCTTCGTTTGCTTTAACCTTTTCTCTTTCAATTTCAGGAGATTTATTCGCGCCAATATTTGCTACGAATAATTCCGCGCCAACGTTTTTAACGGGCTCTTCTTTAACTTGTTTTTTCTTAAACTCGGTAATAGTTGCGGAATTTTGAGAAAATTCAACTTTTTTAGAACGGAAATTGCTTTGAATAATCTTATTTCCAGTCAAAGACAAGAACGCCATACCAACGAACGCCAAGCAGAAAAGAATAAGCGCGCCTACGTAACTCAATAATTGCGCAGGGAAATAAGTGATAATACCTATAAGCATACCACCTGCCGTACAACCAAAATTATTGGTTTTATTAAAGCAACCCATCAAGTATTGAGCAAACGTACCGTCAAAAAGATCTTTGGTCGTAGCCGTATGAAGAGCAAGCAACAAAACGACGAAAAGCGCGATATATTTTGCAATCGTGCGTTTTTTCAAAAATACTTGTCCACCAAGCAAAAGCAACACGCAAATAACGATCGTGCTTAATGCATATGCGTATGATGCTAATCCGAAAAATCCGATTAAAAAATTAGAAATACTTGAACCGAATTGTCCGAACACGTTAAATAGGCACAACGTTAAAAATAACGCTATGACGAGTATTGTAATTATAATAGATTTTGAATATTTTTTCTTATTTTTCACGGGAAACCTCACATACTTAAATTATACCATTAAACGCCCTATTTTTCAATAGGAAATTAAGATTTTTTCGGAGAAATTTCGTATCCTTTTTTCAAAGATTTTCCATATTGTCTATCGAAATTTTCCTTATTCTTTTCGAGGTATCTTTCATATAGTTCGTCCGACGTCATACCTACTCTTAAACACATTCCTGTAAAAAAGTCTAAAATATCAACTAACTCTCCTTTGACAAGAGAATAATCAATTTCCTTTGGGTTTTTCCACCACTTGAAGTTAACTTCGTCAAGAAGTTCTGCAAGTTCGGACACCATTGCCAAAGTTTGCTTTTGTATCCATTGTTCGGGTGTTATACCCTCTAATCCACGATTTTTAATAACGTCTTTATCAAAAAGTTCTTGCATATAAAAAATCGTATCAAGTTTATCTTTGTCTTTAAGTAAATCTTTTGTTTCCATATCCACCTTATCCTTTCAAAAATATTTTTAATAAACCTTCGTCAACGTCTTGTCCAACGTACGACAAAGTAACTTTATCGTAATCAAATATACGTTTTGCGGTGTCCATTACGTTTTCTTTGGTAACGCTCTCAACCATTTTCAACTGCTCTTCAATGTCGTGAACGTATCCCCTTAAAAGATAACTGCGACCGGATACACTCATAACGCCTTTAGTGTTTTCACGGCTCATAACGAAACTTGATTTAAGTTGTTCTTTAGCGCGTTTTAATTCTACGTCCGTAATACCGTCGCGCAAAAATAAATCCAACTCCGTTTTGATAGTAACTAAAGCGTCTTCCACTTTTTCTTTCGCCGAGCCAAAATATATCAAAAAATATCCGTCTTTCGTGTAAGTGCATGGATAACTGTAAATCGAGTAAGCGTATCCTTTTTCTTCACGAACTTTTTGGAAAAGTCTTGAACTCATACTACTGCCAAGTACGATATTTAAAACGAGCAAAGACGTTTCGTGCTCGCTTCCGTATGGAAAGGCAGGAAAAGCAATAGCAACGTTTGATTGCTCGATATCTTTTTCTTTATTTACGTAGCGTTGTTTGGGATAGTTTTGCTCGATTATGATTTCATCTTGTTTTTTATCACCAAACTTTTGAGTAAAATAAGTGTCTGTCAACGATACCGCCGTATCAAAGTCCATCTCGCCCGCTATCGCTATAACGATAGAATCAGCGGTATAATATTTTGACATAAACTCACGAATATCCGCTTCCGTAAAACGCTTAATATTCTCAGCAGGACCAAGGATAGTTCTACCGTACGCGTTGTCACTAAAGAAAGCGGAAGCCGCTATCTCCATGCAAACGTCGTCAGGCGTATCGTTGCACATAGCAATTTCTTCTATTACAACGTTTTTCTCTTTCTCCATTTCCTCAACAGGAAAAGTAGAATTAAAGAAAATATCGGACAAAATATCCATACATTCTTCTGCGTGTTCAGAAAGTGACGAAGTGTAATAATTAGTAACTTCTTTTGAAGTACTTGCGTTGATAACCGCGCCAATATCTTCTATCTCGCTTACTAATTGATACGCGTTTCTTTTGGTTGTTCCTTTAAACAACATGTGTTCTATAAAATGCGCAATACCGTTGGTTTTGTCAGTTTCAGCCGAACTACCGACTTTAACGAAAACACCTATAGCAACGCTTTTAACTGCGGGAATTTGAGTGTGAACGAGAGTTACACCGTTTGAGAATTTTTTAACGTTTTGCATATATATCACCTATTTATATATTATACACTATTATGTATCTCTCGTCAAAGTAAAAACGAAAATTAAATGCAATCTGACAATTTTTTTATTTTTATTTTTTTAGATTGACAAAATTCGATAAGTTTTGGAAGAATTTCCAAAGTATCTTCTTCTATAAACAAACGAATAATATCCCCTGAAGACAAATTTTCAATCAAATAATTCGTAACGCCCGACACGTCGCTTTGACTTGCTTTTTTAGAGTCCAAACTCCAAGTTACCGCTTTATATCCTAAATCGTCGCAAGCCTTTAAAACGTTTTCAGAAATTATACCGTTTTGCGGTGAAAATATTTTAATCGTGTCGTCTGACACGGTTTTTATCACGTTGTTTGCAGTCGTAATCTCCCCTTTAATCTCCCCAATAGAGAGCGCGGAAAAATTCCTATTCATAAAGCCTTGATTACCTATTTCGTTACCTTTTTTAACTAAAATTTGAAGTAAATTCGCATTATTTACCATCCATTTTCCGTTAAAGAAAAATGTCGCGTTTATCTCGTATTTTTGCAAAATATTTGCAATTTCCAACAAGTATTCACCATTGTTCGTCATGTTAAACATTATGGTTACGGTGTCTTCTTGTTCGACGTTCGTTATAGGCGCGGATACAGAAACGTTCTCTCCGTCAATATCAAAAAACGCTACGGCGCTTAAAACTACTAAAACTGCTACGATTACAAAATTCGATATAAATCTTAAAAATCTTTTTTCACTCATACTAAAGTATATTCGACAAAAAATTTTTATTAACCGAAATTTAAAAATAAGGCTTCCTCACAAAAAATGCCTACTTTGCGTAAGCGCATTGTGTCAAAGCCTTAAACAAAAAAAGAGAACCTTTTTCAAGGTTCGCTTAAAGAGTTTATTTAGTTTTTGCTAACTATTTCAACGAGTTTAAGGTCGATTCTGCCTTTTTCGTCAACTTTGATAACTTTTACTTTAACAACGTCGCCAACGTTAACGATATCGGTTACTTTCTCTACTCTTTCTTTAGCAAGTTTAGAGATATGAATCATACCGTCTTTTCCGGGAGCAAGTTCAACGAACGCGCCGAAATCAAGGATTCTTACAACAGCGCCTTCAAATTCGTCACCCGGTTCAGGATCTTTTGCAATAGCAAGGATGATTGATTTTGCTTTTTCGGATTGAGCGGCGTCAATACCTGCAATAAACACCGTTCCTTCGTCGCTTATATCAATCTTAACACCGGTGTCTTCGATAATCTTGTTGATAACTTTTCCACCAGAGCCGATAACTTCACGAATCTTATCGGGATCGATATTGAAGGAAATAATTTTAGGAGCGAACTTGGAAAGTTCTTTTCTGGGTTCAGCGATTGCTTCTGCCATTTTACCTAAAATATGAAGTCTGCCAAGACGCGCTTGTTCGAGTGCTTGACGAAGAATTGCTTCATCAATACCTTTGATTTTGATATCCATTTGAATAGCCGTAATACCGTCTTTAGTACCTGCTACCTTGAAGTCCATATCACCAAGGAAGTCTTCAAGTCCTTGAATATCTGACAAAATTGCAACTTTGTTCTTTGCCTCGTCTTTAATAAGTCCCATAGCGATACCTGCAACGGGCGCTTTGATAGGTACGCCTGCATCCATAAGAGCCAAGGTTGATCCACAAACGCTTGCTTGTGAAGTTGAACCGTTAGAACTCAAAATTTCGGATACGGTACGAATTGCATACGGGAATTCTTCTTCGCTAGGAAGTACGGGTTCAAGTGCGCGTTCTGCGAGTGCGCCGTGACCAATTTCACGACGTCCGGGGCTACGCATTGCTTTTGCTTCACCCGTGCTGTACGGGGGCATGTTGTAGTGATGCATATATCTCTTGAATACGTCGTCGTCTAAACCTTCAAGTTTTTGAACTTCGCTAATAGTACCTAAGGTTGCGGTAGTTAAAGCCTGAGTCATACCACGAGTAAATACACCTGTTCCGTGAACTCTGGGGAGAACACCGGTTTGACACCAAATAGGTCTAATTTCCGTAGTAGCACGTCCGTCAGGTCTAATACCTTTATCCAAAATCTTTGCACGAACTTTTTCTTTCTTCAAGTAATACAAAGAATCGTCGATATTACGTTTGCCTTCGGGATATTTTTCAGCAAAGTGCGCTTGAACGTCTGCGGTAACTTCTTGTTCGCGTTGTTCTCTTTCCTTACGGTCAAAGGTATCTAATACCCAATCAATCTTTTCAGATGCGTATTCACGAACGTCTGCGTCAATTGCAAGTCGGATCG
>JAZSRG010000107.1:0-3086 GCA_045538365.1 Clostridia bacterium | reverse complement strand
ACTGATACATATTCGGTTTCGGCATTGCAATATAGTCTTTAAATCTACCTGGAATAGGTTTCCAAATAGTATGAATAGCGCCAAGAACGGCGTAACAATCTTTAACCGTTTCAACTATAACGCGCACCGCGGAAAGGTCGTAAATTTGGTCAAAGGTTTTACCTTTATTCGTCATCTTTTTGTAGATACTGTAAAGATGTTTCGGTCTGCCCCAAACGTCACCTTTAATACCTAATTCTTTCAGTTTTTCCTTAATAGTTTCGCAAAGTTTATCGATAAATTCTTGTCGTTCGGATAGTTTGGACGAAACCATTTTAACAAGTTCAGCATGCTCGTCAGGATAAAGATACATCATAGACAAGTCGTCAAGTTCGCATTTAATTTGAGATATACCAATACGACCTGCAAGGGGTGCGTAAATATCCAAAGTTTCCCTTGCCATAGCAAGTTGGCGCGGACGTGGCAAACTTGACAAAGAACGCATATTATGCAATCTATCCGCAAGTTTAATAATAAGCACACGAATATCTTTTGCCATAGCAAAAAACATCTTACGCAAGTTCTCTGCTTGTTCGTCTTCGGCGTTTTTAAACTGTAATCTATCAAGTTTGGTAACGCCTTCAACCAAAGACAATACTTCATCGCCAAACTCATTTCTCATTTGTTCAACGGTGACTTCGGTGTCTTCTAAAACGTCGTGCAAAAGCGCTGCAACAATGGTCGCAGAGTCAAAATTTAAATCAACCAAAACTTCAGCAACGTGACAAGGGTGCGTAAAGTAAGGTTCTCCGGACATGCGAAGTTGACCTTGGTGAGCGCGCTCCGCAAAGTCGTATGCTTTTAATATAAGTTTACTGTTTTTTTCCGAGTAAACACTTTTTACTTTCTTAATTAAATCATCCATTGTTGTTTATTATGCAATACAAATTAGATTTTGTCAATTCTGTTTTTATATTTTTTACTATAAAACACTTATCTTCTTCGTTGTAGGCAATCAATCCTACGTCTTTTAGTATTTGCCAAACGAGCAAAAATTCCAAATACTTTTCACTATCAAGCCCTAATGCGTTAAAGAGGTTGCGAACGTTTCTATATCTTGATACCGTAATAAATCTTTTTATGTTTACGTAATACTCCGCTACTACGCTTCTATCAATTTGAAATTGCGTCAATCTGTTAAACAAAACGCAGGGTTCGTCAATAGAAAACGTTTCGTTGCACTCGGGATATAATAACGGTTTATCAGCAAAAAATACGTTATCGTAAAGGTCAAAATTAAAGTTTTCGTTTGGACAATATACAACTGCGTTTAAAGTGTTTTTAGTCGTCGGCGCGCCGTAAAATAGTTCAAATGGAATATTTTTGCTTTTTAAATAAGATTGAACTTCAAAATACGTTTTCTTTGTATAGCAAACCGTAATATTGCCGTATAAATTGTCAAGATATGAATCGAGCATTATTCTATAAAACTCGTTTTTTTGAAATACTTGCTCACAATTTGTCGAAAAACTTGCGGTTTTAGCATAATTTTCTATTTCATAATCAATCACGTCTTCATCAGTTAAATCTTTAATTAAAACTTTTTCTAAAACGGCTTGAGAATATATTCTTCCATTAAATTCATTTAAAGACAAAGAGTATAAACATTGTTTTTCAGCAGAAGAATTTAAAGCAGGCAACAACTCCCCTTTGTAAAAGCCTGAAACCGAATAACCAAGTTTGGTTGACTCCGTTATATGAACTGGATTGTTCTTATTGTATTGAAAATTACAACTTGACACTTTGGACAAAAACACAGGTTTAGGATTTTTTTGTCCGAAAGGCTCAAAATGTTTGAGTTCTCCTAAAAATTCCTTGGATATAAAACGGCTCGTGATATCAATATCATAAGCAAATTGCTCTCGGAATAGTTCAGTCGGAAAGTTTGATTTGACGTAATATAAAAACTCGCTCCTAAATTCTTCAAATTTAGAAATATCCATAGCAACGCCCGCCGCTTGCGCGTGACCGCCGAACTGAATAAAATACTTTTCAAAATGACAAAGTAATTCGTATATATTTATCCCTTTAACACTTCGACAAGAGCCTCTCAACACCCCGTCGTCTAAACAAAATAGAATTACAGGTCTATGAAACTTTTCCGCTAATTTACTTGCTGTTATCCCCAATACCCCTTTATGCCATTGTCCGTATAAAATAATTGCTCTTTCAGTATTTAAAAACGGTTTAGCGTATTCTAATGCTTCTTTTTCTATTTTTTCACACAAATTTTGTCTTGAAAGATTTTCTTCGTTCATTTCTTTTATCAGACAAGACAAAACGAAATAATCGGTTTCGGTAAATAACGCAATTGCTCGGGTAGCGTCGCCAAGTCTTCCCAAAGAATTTATTCTCGGTACGATTTTAAATGCTAAATCATAGCCAGTCAACTCTCCGCTGAGTTCAAGACTGTTTATTAGTTGTTTAAGTCCTGGGCACGGCGCTTTTAACAATTTTTTAATTCCATATTTAACTAACACCCTGTTTGCGCCAACTAAAGACACTATGTCCCCCATAGTCGCAATGGCTACTATATCGAGATAATTTGCTGAAAACTTAGTATTAGTCATAGCGTTTACTAACATAAATGCAACGCCAGCGCCACAAAAATCAGCAAAATAACCTTTTTCTTCGTCTAAATGCGGATTGATAACTACGCAATCGGGTAATTCTTCGGGTGGCTCGTGGTGGTCTGTCACCAAAACGTCTATGCCTAATTCATTAAGACAATAATCAACTTCTTTCCTTGACGATATACCGCAGTCAACCGTTATAATTAAATCGGGAAAATACTCTTCCGCTACTTTTTCAAGGGTATCAATAGATAAACCGTATCCGTCTTCAAGTCTTTTAGGAATATATACGGAAACGTCCGCGCCCAACTTCTTTAAGGACTCGGACAATATTGCAACGGCGCAAACACCGTCACAATCATAATCGCCGTACACAACTATTTTCTCGCCACACTCTATCGCTTGATTTATTCTCGCGATTGCCTCTTTAACACCGCTATAGAGAGTAAAGTCAGGCAAATCTTCAAGTTTGGG
>JAZSRG010000127.1:0-3251 GCA_045538365.1 Clostridia bacterium | reverse complement strand
CGATCCGACTTGTGGAAGCGTTACGTCGTACAATTACGGTTCAGGTATTCATATCGGAGGATAAAATCAATGAAAAGATTTACTAAAGTTTTGCTTGTTGTTATATTGGTGGCAATGCTTTCCGTTGCTTTTTCCGCTATAGCATCAGCACAAGATACGGCAAGCACCTTTGCGCAGATGTATATCGGCGAATATCAAGGGGGCACTGCAAATATCGTATTCGGTCCAAGTATCTAACAAGAGTAACGAATACGGTGTTATTATAAAAGAAGTTTCCACGGGTAAAGTTTATTTTTTTGAAGGAAAGAAAATCGGCGTGGAAGGAAAATTCGGTGTTGCTATATACAATATGCCTGCAGGGGATTACGTTGCCCAAGTTTATAGCGGAAACGCTATAGACGGAATTTTCGGCGAGGAAGTTCCCTTTACTGCAGATAAAGCAAATTACACCGTAACTTTCTATGACGAAGACGGAGAAGTTATCGAAACGCAATCAGTAGCGCACGGCACGAGCGCAACTACGCCCGAAAACGAGCCTTTCGTTAAAAATAGTTGGTTTAGCGGTTGGGATACTGATTTTTCGGCTGTTCATACCGATTTAGCGGTTAGACCTGAGTTTGAAACGAGCACTGGTGTTTCAGGACTTAAAGTTTATAAAGATGCTGACGAAGATTTCAAAATCTTAAACCTTGCAGATATTCAAATTATCAACCCCAACACCGCAAACGGTGCTGACCAAGTTAATTACTATCCGCATTACGGCACACCCGACGAGAGCGCTTGGAACGTAGTTAAAGATCTTATTGAAACCAATAAGCCCGACCTTATCGTTTTAAACGGTGATAATATTTATTCAAAGTTTGACGACGCGAATAAATCAATGCATAGAAAACTTGTAGAAGTTATTGACGCATATCATACGCCTTGGACTATTGTTTTCGGTAACCACGACGGAGAAATTCCAAGCGACACCGATTTCTTGCTTACTGATATAGTTGATATTTATTCAGAGTCCGACTATTTCTACTTTGAATCCAAGACGGGCAGAGAATACGGCGACTTTGCTATTAGTTTGGTAAATAAAGGAACTAACGACGTTGTAATGAGATATTTCTTTATGTACACTCACTACAATTCCGGTTGGTTTAATACTTCTCAAGTAGAGTGGTTTGAAAGAGAATCCGCTAAACTTAATGATGGAGAAAGCGTAATTCCTTCTTTCTTGTTCGCTCATATTCCTTTGCCTGAGTTACAAGACGCTTTGATTGAAAAATATCATAGTTCTGCAGTTTTCACTACGAGTGGCTCTAACCAAGTACTTGACTACATACACGTTCCTGCAAACAGCGACGGAGACTTTGGCGAGTACAACGGTGCGTCTTATTCTAAGAACTTTGGAATTTACGACATTATGAAAGAGTACGGCAGTACTCAACTTGCAATCTTCGGTCACGAACACTCAAATAACGTTTCCGTTGACTACAACGGTATTCGTTTGATGTTTGCAATGAAGACGGGTACTTACGCAATTAGTGATCCTAACACCCACTTAAACGGTGGTACGGTTATGACTATTGACAGCGACGGCGCAGGTTATAGTTTGACCAACGACCACTACACGGATAGAAGTTTGAACTATACCTATAGTTACGACTTTAATCTCGTAGCTCCCGAAAAAGAATTGGGTATCGGTTACTTAAAAGCAACGGGTGACGACGCAGTAGTTAGTGGCGCAAACAAGATTACCTTGGCTGAAGGCGAGAGCGCATCTTTGTCTTTCGACGTTTATTCTTCAGTAATCTTCCACAACAGTGAGAAAACTGCTTCAAATCCCGCAAAAGACGACGGCTCTGCTATCGTTCAAATGGGCTTGAAGATACAATCTTCACCTATTACCGGACCTTGGCAAAGTGGAAATATGTTCTTGCACTTTATGCAAAACGGACCTGCGGGCGCTTGGACGCAAACCGGAAACGTTAAACTTCCGACTTACGCTCGTTCAGACATTGAGACTTACTTGTTCTACAATAGCGTTGACTCCGTATTTGCTCGCGGTAGATCGGTAAAATACGAAATTGGTTACGATGGAACTGTTAAAATGTACAGTAAACTTGCAAGCGAAGGGGAAGACAAGTGGGTTCTCCTTGCTCACGCAACGTCAACCGTGGATACGACTGCAGGATTCTATCTTGGATTCCAAACCACGAGATCTATGAAGTTTAAAAACTTCCAAATCACGGGAAGTTCGTATATCGTAAACTACAATAGCGTTGCTTGTACTTTCACCCCGTTAGGTCAATCCGATACGTATTCGGTAGATTATGACGACGGAAACGCAAATGCAACCCACCACGGTTCGTTCTTCTCTAAAGTACCTACCAAACTTTCAAGCGCAAGCGACAGTGTATCTATGGAGTTTACCGTTATTACGCCCCCGTACATTGACTCTGCTAACCTTGCAGCATTTGCATTAGTAGATTCTATTCCCACTACTTGGATAGATACGAGTGATCCTACCGACTATTTCTGGGTATATTGGAACCACGTATATATGACCAAGTCGGGTGGTGGAATTGTGTCTGACAGTGTGGAAAACTCTTTCTTTGACCACACGTTAACAAATGATGGTGGACAAAGAAAATGGAGTGGCTCATACTTCTTCAAAGCCCTTATGCGTTACAAGTTTGAAGTTAAGGGGGATAAAACCTTTGCAATCTACGCTAAAAACGGACAAGACGAAAACGCTGTGTACGAAAAGGTATATGCAGGAACTGTTGCGTCCATTGACCTTTCGAAGAGTTACTACATTGGATTTATTTTCCATAATGATTTCGAGATTAGAGATTTAGTAATCAACGGTAACGATATTAATAATATCAATATTACTAACGCAACCGTAACTAAAGCCAATTAATCTAAAACGGAGCAGAAAAACTGCTCCGTTTTTTATTTGTAAAAAAATATAAAATGTATTGCAATATATATCAAAGTGTGATAAAATAGTAAAGATGGAAAAAGGAGATTAGTGTAATGTTCGATTTGTTTGTAAACAATACGAATAAGTCTTTCAGCGCGAATACGCTCATTTTCCCAACTAAATTTTTTGGAAATTAAGGTCAGTTTTTTTATTGACCTTTTTTTTGTAAAAATAAATACATAGGAGGAAACTATGAACAATACTGGTTTAGTTTACGGTGTAAGCGACAAACCCGGTTTATGGAAAACCTTGGTTTTCGCTTTCCAACAAGTTT
>JAZSRG010000010.1:0-11570 GCA_045538365.1 Clostridia bacterium | reverse complement strand
CTTTCAACACCGCTCATTTGTACGGTTTCTTCAACTACGGGAGCGCTTGGTACTACGGTTTCCGTTAATTGATTATTTACAGTACTTTCCGCTGCTTCTAAAGCCGTTAAATCTTTTCTAAGAGATGCAAGCGTTCCTGCGTTTATTACTATAAGAGTTAAGAAAAATACAACTACTGCAACGTAAGCAACTATCATCATTTTTGCTTTAAAAGTAATTCCGTGCGCTTGTTCTTCGTCACTTGACGCGCGATACGTATTACTTTTAGGCATTGAATACGCCGGAGCGTATCCAGAATATGAATAAGTACTCGTGTACTTTCCTTGTTTTTGTACGTCTTCGGGTTTTACACCGTTTCTAACTTGTTCGGGAGAAAGTATAGGACGAGAAGTCGTGCGATTAAATTCTTGCCAAAGATAATCTTTATATTGCTTGGAATCGTCGTAAAATTCCGCGCGAATTACGTCACTTTCTTCTTCCTTTTGGGATTGGTAACGATCATAATTATTCATTGATGAAGACATGTTTGTTGCATATCCACCAACTCTTCCAGAATCTGTTTTAACTTTTCTCTTTAACGTTACCATTATATTTCCTCCCATATCCTTTTATACTTAAACTCTCTCAAATATTCTAAGTTTCGCGCTTTGCGAACGTCTGTTTTCTTTTAATTCTTCTTCACTTGCCTCGATAGGCTTTCTCGTGATTACCTTGCCCTCTTGTTTTTTATTACAAGTGCATATCGGTGACACGGCTTTATCACATATACAATCAAGTTCAAGGAACTTAAAAGTATTTTTTACTATTCTATCCTCTAAGGAGTGAAAGGTAAGCACACACATCCTTCCACCTTTCTTCAGTCTAAGCGCAATATCTTCTACCGACTTATCAAGCCCTTCCAATTCTCCGTTAACTTCGATTCTAATTGCTTGAAAAGTCTTTTTACAAGGATTTCCCCCCGTTCTTCTCGCTGGCATCGGAATACTATCCGTTATGATTTGCGCTAACTGTGCGGTCGTTCTTATACTCTGTTTAGAGCGTGCTTTAACGATATTTGCCGCTATCTTCTTAGAGAACTTCTCCTCTCCATACATGAAAATCAATCTTGCGAGTTGATATTCCGTGTATTCGTTAACAACGTTAAATGCGGTTAGAAACTGCGTTCTATTCATTCGCATATCGAGTAAGCCGTCGTACTTATAACTAAATCCTCTCTCCGGGGTATCAATTTGATAAGAAGATACACCCAAGTCAAGAATTGCTCCGTCAAGCCCGTCCGGTGCGAATTTATCTATGTGCCTTGCGGCCTCTTTAAAGTCGTCGTGAATATAAGTGATTCTCTCTTTAAACGGCGTTAATCTCTCTGCTGCAGCCATAAGCGCGTCCGCGTCTTTATCAATTGCAAGAAGTTTACCTTTTGGAGCCGTTCTTTTTAAAATTTCGTAACTGTGTCCGCCTCCACCAAGAGTGCCGTCAAAATAATATCCGTCAGGTTTTAAGTTAAGTCCTTGCATGCATTCTTCCAACATAACGGATTTGTGTTCAAATTTCATTTTTAAATTCCCAAGTCTGCAGTAACTATGCTCAATGATTGTTCGAACGCTTCTTCAATACGTCCTTGCGCCTTATCCCACTCTTCTTTACTCCAAAGTTCGATTTTCTTACCTGCCCCTATGAAAACGATATCTTTTTCGATATTCATAAGTTTTCTAAGTTCTGACGATAATAAGAATCTACCCTGTCCGTCTTCTTCGATAAGTGCACTCGTAGATAATAACGCTCTTACCATATCCTGCTTTTCATTGTTAAACAAAGCAAGGCTTGATAATGCGTTTTCTACGTTATTGAATTGCTCTTCGGTAAAAATGTATAAACACTTGGTACTTCCGCGCATAACGTAAACGCGTGTTCCCAAATCTTTACGAAGTTTCGCAGGAATACGCATACGACCTTTTTGATCAAGTTGATGATTGTAAGTACCAAAAAACATCCTTTTTTACCTCGTTGCTATTGTACCACACATTTTGACCACTGTCAACCACTTTTTATAAAAAATTTATAATTTTTTGTGAAAAAATTGGGAATTTTGACCATAAATACACTATTTTGTGTGCATAAACAAAGAAAACCACAAAATATTGTGGTTTTCAAAAGTGGTCATTTGTCCCTAAATTTTTAATTTTTTTAACGAAAAATACTTGACTCGACTAAAATAAGCGAACAGGCATATTATTTATCTGGTCGCAAGACGTTAAATAATACGAAACGCCGTTTTTATTTACCTTTGGCGACACCCTGCAAGTTTTGCCGTGAAGGTGTCCGTAAACTACGGTTTTGATTTCGTTTTCTTCAAAAATTTTAGTAAATAAACTATCTTCCCTTTTTACGTTAAACGGCGGGAAATGCATCATACCAATCAAAGTATCGCCTTCCGTTTTTAATTTATTTGCAACACTTAAAGAAAGTGTCAATCTTTGGCTTTCTCTTTGATATATCTTTTCGTCTTGGCTCGTCCACGCTTTGTCCGGGCAATTCCAACCGCGCGTACCAAACAACACGAAATTTCCTATCTTAATTGCGTCATTTTGCAATACGTAAGTTTTGTCCCCTAAAATTTCTTTAACTTTAGTTACCGAACTCCACCAATAATCGTGATTACCTTTTATAATTATTTTATATCCGGGTAAACTGCCGATTTCTTTCAAATCCGCAACAGCCTCCCCTAAATGCATAGCCCAACTGATATCGCCCGCTATAAGCACGATATCTTCGTCGGTTATATATTTGCGCCAATTATTTTTAATAATTTCCCAGTAGTTATCCCAAGCCCCACCGAATATATCCATAGGCTTATCTACGTTTGCGCTTAAATGTAAATCACTAATTGCATAAACTTTCATAAAAGTATTATAACAAATTTTTAAACTATAATCAAACAATTTAGCGCACAAAAAAAGGACCACATATTTGCAGTCCTTTTCAACGTTAATTATTTACAGGAGTTGAGCCTGGGAAAAGTGGTAACTCAAAAAAACCCGCGCATACGTCTTGAGAAAACTCTTGACAAGGCGGTATGTAACAATAACCGTAGGTCGGAACGAGCAATTCAACGTCAGTTTCAGTCTTAATTACTATAGTAATGCAAGCAGTTACGCTAAACGTGTTATCACTAACGTACACACCATCAGGAATAACAGCACCTACTACCGTTTCCACCGAATAAGGAATAATTGCAGGCTCAGGCGTTCCTATCACGATATCAACAGGCACGCTTATCGTCGCCGTTCCGCTACCAGCAACCCCGTCGTTATCCGTGAAAGCAATTTCAACAGGCACACCAATCGTTGCGCGAAGTCTACTCATATTAGGTTTGTCGTTAATCGGATCAATATAGAGATTAGAAATAGTACCTCTCGACGTAGTGCTTCTACCACTCACGAAAGTTAAAGGATAAGCAGGACTTTCAGGCGTAACGTCTGTAAGAGTTAAAGAAAGATTTTCTTCCGTCGTTTGGCGCATACACGCATCAAAAACCTTTTTTACCTGCAAACACACCTTTTCACAAAGCCCGTTTAGTGCATTCCCTTGAATAGGACCGGGAACGCGTTCGTTATTATTATTTGCAAAGGACATAATTTCACCTCCTTAAAATTCTTTATTGCATAATATGTTGCTACGAATAAATATGTGAAAAATAAAAATTTTATTACTTTTTAAAAAATATTACCCGAATTTTGCTTGCTAAAATTAAATTTACATACTATAATATATACGTTCACTCGGAGGGATATCGAAGTGGTCATAACGAGGCGGTCTTGAAAACCGTTTGGGTGCAAGCCCACAAGGGTTCGAATCCCTTTCCCTCCGCCAGACAAAAGGCTCGCTTATGAGCAAAAAAGAAATAGCACTCTTTGGAGTGCTATTTCTTTTTTACACTTTTGCTTCACCTTTTTTATCTTTAAGTGGATAGTGACAGTTCAAAAACGTGGTTCGTCTTCGACTCACAGCGCTCCCGCTCCCCGAATCCCTTTCCCTCCGCCAAAGCCCAAGGACAACTCCTTGGGCTTTACTTTTTCACTTTTCACTCTTCACTTTTCACTAAAATATTTTTATCAAAAAACAAGCCCATTTAAGGGCTTTTTATTTTTGTATAGAATTGACTTTAATTTTTGCGTGTGATACAATTTAAAACATGGAAAAGATTCAAGATAAAAACAATAATAAGATAGGTAAAATCATAAGTATATTTGGTATTATACTAAATATTTTTTTAGCGACGGGCAAAATTTTAGTTGGAAGCATTTTTGGGTTGATATCCATAGTTGCGGACGGACTTAATAACTTGACCGACTGCGGAAGTAGCGTAGTTTCTTTGATTTCATTTAAGTTTTCGTCAAAACCTGCCGATAAAGAACACCCATTTGGTCACGGAAGATTAGAGTACGTTTGCTCGCTCTTTATTGCGTTTATTATGCTATTCGTAGCGTTTGACACAATAAAAGAGTCCATTGCAAAAATCGCATCCCCTTCAGAAACAGTTTTTTCGTATTGGATAATTGCCGTTCTCGTCTTCTCTATCGTGATTAAGTTTATTCTTTTCGTGTCGTACAAGCATTTTTCTAAAAAACTTAATTCCACTATTCTTTCAGCAACGGCAACGGATAGTTTAATGGACTGTATCGCAACGAGTATTACTCTCATCTCCGTTATAGTTAGTCAATCTTTCCAAATAGATATGGACGGATACGCAGGTATATTCGTAGCGCTCTTTATCGCGTGGTCGGCTTATCAAGTGACCAAAGATATAGTATCTAATCTTATAGGAAAAGCGCCGGATGAAAGTTTTATAAACGATATCAAAACCAAAATCTTATCATACGACGGCGTTTTAGCCGTTCACGATTTATCGGTATATAATTACGGCGCAAATCAATATTTTGCAAGTGCGCACGTAGAAGTGTCTGCGAGCATTGACGTTTTAATTTCACACGAATTGATTGATAACATTGAGCGTGATTTTGCAAAAAACACGAATATTATATTAACCGGACACCTTGACCCAGTTGAAACGGATAACCCTGAAGTCAACGAATTAAAACTTAAAGTTAGCAAAATTGCAAAAAATATTGACGAAAGATTTAGTATTCACGACCTTCGTATCGTCAAAGGCGAAAAAAATACTAACGTATTATTTGATTTAGTTATCCCCTATGACACGAAAACACCAAAAGACCAATTACGAAAAATAGTAACGGATGAAATCAAAAATATAAATGATATTTATAGCGTAATTTTAACTATTGAATACGGAATATAATTCCATTGTCTATAAGTCCTTTAAAATTCTTGTATTTTGTTACTTAATATGATATAATAATTATATAAAACAAGCGTGCACCGCGCGTAATAGGAGTTACTATGGATAAAATTAAAAAAATTTGGCCTACGCCCTTTAAAATAGAAGAAAAGAATTTAACGTCCTTTTTAGTTCAACTTATAATCTTCGTTGTAATTTGCGCTATCGCAGGACTACTCATTAACTTATTAAGTTTGATACCTATAGTTAACATCTTTTCTTGGATAATCGGTCTTGCTTTGGAATTATACAGCATTGCAGGCATCGTTCTTTGCGTTTTAAAATTTATCGGTAAAATTTAAAAAAAGGCTCGAAAGAGCCTTTTTTATTTTTCTTTTCTATACTGTCTTGGAGATATTCCATATTCTTTTTTAAAGAGTTTGGAAAAGTAATTATAGTCACCTATTCCGCACTCTTCTGCAACCTTGGCTATTCTATATTTCGACGTTTTTAATAACACACAAGCATATTCAAGGCGCTTATTTTTGACAAAATCCGCAGGAGTCGTGTTAAAGTTCCTTTTTATAACGTTGTACAATTCCTTCCTTGAAAAATGAAATTCTCGACACAAACTCTCCACTCCAACGTTCTCTTTTAAGTTATTTGCAACGAATTCTTCTATTCGAGTTTCTATATTTGATTCGACTTCGTTTAAAAACCTTTTTAGTTCTTCATACCCCGCGCACGCTTCAAGTACGTGAACTGCCGCCTCTATCTTTCCGTCGGGCATAATAGGTAATTTTTTGTAGTCTTCTATAAGTTCTGCTCTATTTTCTCCAATTACACTTTTATTAGGTAATTCGATTGCGTTCTCTCCCCTTATTTGCCCAATTGCAATAAAACCACCTATATTGCTTTTTATCAAAATAGGAATTATACACTCGGTTAACCCCGCGTGACAACGGTATATTTGCGGTTTTCTCGTTTCTTTACACCTGTTTATTGCATATAAGTCACACGCTCTGCATTTTTTATCAATTCTTTCGTCTTCCCTAAACTTACCGCAAAACGCCGACAATCTTTCAGGAAAATAACTCACTTCTTTTCCATCGCTGTCGTATATGCAAATCTTCATATTGGTTAACGTATAAAAATCAACCAACAATCGTTCAAGTTCATCTATTTTAATTTTTGCTAAATTAGTACTCATAGATACGATTTTACCATATTTTTTATTATATTATACTATTATTTATTTATTAAATCAAGTAAAATGATAATGTTAGGAGGTGTAATTATGAATTTTCTTTCTTTAGACGTTGGAACTACTTGTTGCAAATGTCAACTTTTTAGCGAAACAGGTGAAATACTTTTTTATCGCGCGGAAGAATATAATTTGAAAAAAATCGACGGCGAAACATACGTTGACGTAGATGCTATTCACTCCACGATTTTCAGCCTTATTCGTGATGCAGGCAAAATTGACGAGATTTCTTCAATTGCGGTATCTTCTTTTGGCGAAGCCTTCGTAATGCTTGGCGAAAACGACCAAACTCTATTCTATCCTATGTTATATACGGATACAAGAGGCGAAGAGCAAGCAAATAATATGAAAAAGTTGTTTGACGAAAATTATTTGTATAACACGACAGGCGTTCTTCCCCATCCAATGTATTCTATCTCTAAAATTCTTTGGATAAAAGAAAATTATCCCGACGTTTTCAAAAAAGCGCAAAAAGTTCTTTTAATAGGCGACTATATCGGATATCTTCTAACAGGAGAAAGAGTTATCGACTACGCTCTTGCAGCAAGAACGGGTGTTTTTGATATCAAAAACAAAGTTTTTTCTCAAGAAATTTTATCAAAACTTGACGTTCCGTCATCACTTTTCTCCACCCCTAAACTCACGGGCACTATTGTCGGAAACGTTACCGAGTCCGTTGCTCAAGAACTTGGGATTTCCACTAAATGCAAGTTGGTATTAGGTTCACACGACCAAGTGTGCGCAACTCTTGGCGCAGGTGTAATTTCTGCTGGAAACGCGGCGGACGGTATGGGTACGGTTGAGTGCATTACCGCAGTTTTCGACGAATTACCTACTAATTCTAATTTTGGTAAAATGGGATACCCCACCGTTCCTTTTGCTATCGACGGATTGTACTGCACGTATATTTTAAACTATTCGTCAGGCTCTCTCGTTAATTGGTTTAGAAAAGGAATAACTCACGGATATTCAGGGGACAAGAAAAACTTCTTCGAATACGCAGAAAGTGAAATTCCTACCGAGCCCACGGGACTTTTAACTCTCCCTTACTTTGCAGGCGCTGCGACGCCCTATCAAGACTCAAACGCAAAAGGCGCAATCATTGGTCTTACCTTAAACACTACGGACGTTGATATTCATTTATCTATACTTGAAGGCACGTCTTACGAAATGCGACTTAATCTTGAAACCGTTAAAGAATTTGGTATCGAGATAACTAATGCAGTCGCAACGGGCGGTGGCGCAAACTCTAAGCCTTGGTTACAAATAAAATCAAACATAACTAACCTTACCCTTTCCACCCTTCGCTCATCCGAAGGCGGACTTTGCGGAGTAGCAATTCTTCAAGCCGTTGCTATGGGAGCCACAAAAGACTATGCGGAGGCTAAAAAGATTTTCGTTCGTTACACCGACACTTTTACCCCCAACGTTTCCGCTCAAGCACAATATAATAAAGTTTATAAAAAATATAAAAATCTATATAAAACCATAAAGGAGTTGTATTAAAATGAAATTTGCATTGTATTTTGGTAACCGCGGATTTATGCCCGCAGAACTTATTGCCGGCGCAAGATGCGACATGATCAAAGCCGTTCAAGATGCTGGACACGAAGTTCTCGTTATGGACGAAAAAGCAACCCGTTACGGCGCTGTTGAAACCCGTGACGAAGGCAGACTTTATCACGATTGGTTAAAGTCTCACGAAGGCGAATACGACGGAGTTATTCTCTGTATGCCTATCTTTATTGACGAAAACGGCGCAATCACCGCTTTGCAAGACGCAGGCGTACCTATTCTTATGCAAGCATACCCCGACGAAATCGGTAAAATGGATTTCCAACATCGTCGTGATGCTTACTGCGGTAAATTCTCTGTTACCGACGTTTTCTATCAATACAAAATCCCCTTCACCGTTATGAAACCGCACGTTGTACACCCCTTAAGCCCCGCTTTCCGTCAAAATCTTGACGATTTTGCTGCTATTTGTCGCGTAGTTAACGGCATGAAGAGATTTAATCTCGGCTGTATCGGCGCTCGTACTACCGCGTTCAAAACGGTTAGATTTGACGAAGTTACCCTTCAAAGATATGGTATCAACGTAGAAAGTTTCGACCTTTCCGAACTCGTATTTAAAGTTAACGCAAAGGCTGACAACGATCCTGTCGTTTTAGAAAAAGTTAAAGTTCTCGAAAACTACACCGATTTTAGCAAAGTTCCTCAAACCAACAAATTAACTCTTGCTAAAATTTCCGTTGTAATCGACGAATATATTGAAGAATATCATCTTGATGCTATAACCTTACGTTGTTGGAACGAAATGGAAACCATTTTAAGAGTATGCCCTTGCGTACTTATCTCCGAACTCAACGACCGCGGTATCGTTTGCTCTTGCGAAATCGATCTTTGCTCCGCTATCACCATGCGCGCTATGAATCTTGCATCTGGTAAACCCACCGCTTGTTTGGACTGGAACAACAACTATGGTGATGACGAAAACAAAGTTATACTCTTCCACTGCGGTCCTGTTGCGCAATCTTTGATGGCAGGAAAAGGTACTGTAACCGAGCACAAAATGTTTGCTAAAGGCGATCCCGGTAGCGGTTGGGGCAGCAACGAAGGCAGAATCGCTGCGTTTGACACCACCATTTCTAACTGCTTCACGGAAAACGGCATACTTAAAGTTTATGCAAGCGAAGCAAAATTCACGGACGATAAAATTGAAGATGCTTTCTTTGGTTGCGGTGGCGTTGCAGAAATTCCCGATTTGCAAAACAAACTCTTAAAACTTGCAAAAGGCGGATTTAAACACCACACCACGGTGGGCGTAGGTCACATGAAATACGTTTTAGAAGAAGCATTTAGCACTTATCTTGGATACGAAATAGTTGATATTGATAACTAAAAAAGAGGTAAATAAAATGATTATTACTAAAATTGATGAAGTTAAGAAAGTTTATGCAGACGCTGCAAAAAAAGGTTGGGTTCTCCCCTGTCTTTGCTCGGAAAACCAAACTACTACCGAAGCAATTCTTGAAGCGTGCAGCGAATACGGTAAAAAAATCGGTCAACGCGTACCTATAATTATTGCAATAACCGTTCAATACTCTCACCGTCAACAAGCGGTTAACTACTCTAACGCAAGTGATTGGAAGACCGGTCTTGAACTTTTCAAAGGCGACATTAAAGCATTAGCCGACAAAGGATGCAAATACGAAGACGTTGACGTTCTTATCCACCTTGACCACGTTCAATTTGACGACGATATTGAACTCTTAAACAGTGATCTTTCCGAATACTCTTCTATTATGTACGACGCATCCGCTCTTCCCTTTGAAGAAAACATCAAACGTACCGCGGAATTTGTAAAGAAAATGAAAGGAAAAATCCTTATCGAAGGCGCGTGTGACGAAATCGTTGATGCAACGGGTAACGAACACAATGCTCTTACCACTCCCGAAAACGCTAAACGTTATATTGAGCAAACTGGCGTAGATATGATAGTTGCAAACCTTGGAACGGAACACAGAGCGTCAGGCACTGAACTTCAATATCACGGCGACCTTGCAAGAGAAATTAAAAAACTTATTGGTGAAACAATCGTTCTTCACGGAACTTCAAGCGTAAGCAACGACCAAGTAAACCAACTCTTCTCTGACGGTGTTTGCAAAGTAAACATTTGGACGGCTTTAGAAAGAGATACGTCTAAACCTTTGTTTTACGATATGGTAGTTAACGCATCAAAAGTTGCAGGACCTGAAATCGTAGATAAACTTATTAGCGAAGGTTATCTCACCGAAAAATGCCGTACCGGTGACAAAATAAATATTAAATACTTCACGGCAAGATATCGTCAAGGCATCATTTTTGAAGAAATGAAGAAAATGGTTAGAACTTATCTTGAAATGTGGTACGTATAAAACGACAAACAAAAACACCCCAAAATTTTGGGGTGTTTTTGTTTTACTATTATTAGTCTTTACATTCAGGAACGTATTCTTGATAAAAGTCTTCCCAATAAATTTCTCTCACTTCAATATCAGTAATACGAAGTCTTGTGCAATACGCTGAAAAACCAACGTGTCCACCCTTTATAGGATTCGGGTCAATTAACTCCGTTACTAAAACGTCATCAACAACCATAAAACAATGTCCGTTTATACTTCCGCAAGTCATTCTAACTTTTTCTCCCGGAGTATATTTGAACAAAGACGTAGTAGAATACAAATTGCTGTACTTGTTTCTCTCTATTCCCGCCTTGTTTTCCCACCAACCGTTAAGTCCACACACGTACGACTCACCCAAGTAATCGGCGTCGTCTTCCCAATGCGCGCACCAAACTGCATTCAAATCTCGACTTGCAGGAAGCACGGTTGACACGGTAAAAGAAAGCATCACGTCCTTATCAAAAGACTTCTTTGTAAAAAGAATACCGCCCTTATTCAAAGGTTCGTCGCCTATAACAGCGCCGTCTTCATATCTCCACGTACCCGACTTCGGCTCGAAGTAATCAAGCCAATTTTCATCAGGTTTATACGAAAAAAGTACGGGAGATTTATCGAATAATACCTTTTTTCCAACTAATTTGATATCTTTCATTTTATTAATAATTTTTGCCTTCTAATTCGAAGTATGCTTGAGGATGAGCGCAAACGGGACAAATTTCAGGTGCGTTAGCGCCAACGTGCTTATGTCCACAGTTTCTGCATTCCCAAACAACTTCTTGTCCGCGCGCAAAAATCTTTCCGGTTTCAATATTGTTTAAAAGCGCAAGATATCTTTCTTCGTGTGTTTTTTCAATTTTTGCTACACCTTCCATTTTTGCAGCGATTTCTTCAAAACCTTCTTGTCTTGCAACTTCTGCAAACTCTTTATACATTGAAGTCCACTCGTAGTTTTCGCCTTCTGCTGCAGCCTTTAAGTTAGCCTTGGTGTCGTTAATCATACCAAGTTCTTTTGCCCACAATTTAGCGTGTTCTTTTTCGTTGTTAGCAGTTGCTTCAAAAATGGCTG
>JAZSRG010000158.1:0-2290 GCA_045538365.1 Clostridia bacterium | reverse complement strand
AGCGTTTTTACGCTGATTTTTTTGTTTTCCTTTTTTTAAAAAAAGTCTTTTTTTCGACAATTGATTATGGTATAATAATATAAAAGGAGATAAATTATGGCGCAATACAATTATCTTTCAGATGATATTATAAATAAAATTCAACTTAATAAAACCTTAAACTCTACCCCGTCGTTTGGGTATCCAGAAGACAAAGAGCCCGTTCGCAGGTACGATAATCCTCACGACAAATCAAACCTTATTCGCTCGCCTTTTATTCGTGACGTTGATAAGATTTTGAACTGTCCGTACTATAATCGTTATTCTGACAAAACTCAAGTTTTTTCGTTATATAAAAACGACGATATTACTCATAGAAGTTTGCACGTACAACTCGTGTCGAGAATTGCTCGAACTATAGGCAAGGTTTTAAATCTTAATCTTGACTTAATAGAAGCCATTTCTCTCGGTCACGATATCGGGCACACTCCTTTTGGTCATTTGGGCGAAAGATTACTCGACGAAATTTATCGAGATAAATCGGGCAGGCGTTTTGCTCATAACGTGCACTCCGTTCGCGTTCTTGATAAAATTTTCCCGCTTAATATCTCATTACCTACCCTAAACGGTATCGTTGCCCACAACGGCGAACTTGAACTTGACGAATATTCCCCCAAGAAAATGGATAGTTTTATAGAGTTCGACGAAATGATAGAAAAATGTTACCTTGATATTGATTATATAAAAACTTTAACTCCGTCCACCCTTGAAGGTTGCGTAATGAGAGTATCAGATATAATAGCATATCTTGGAAAAGACAGACACGATGCAGAGAAAACCAAACTTTTGTCCCCCGAAGATTTTTCCGACTACGGGATTGGCAAAATCAACGCGGAAATCGTAAATAACTTGATTGTAAATATCGTAGAAAACAGTTATGGAAAAAACTATATTAAATTAGACGAATTGCACTTTGAAGCCCTTAAAAAAGGCAAACGCGAAAACTACGCGCAAATATACGGGGACGAAAGGCTAAAAAGCATAGACCAAACTTTACGTCAAATGATGAGTGAACTATATGAAAAACTTTTGTTCGATTTAAAGAACTCCGTTACGTCATCCCCTATTTACCGCCATCATATAACATATATAAACAAACCGTATTACAAACGCGCAGAGCCTTACGAAAACACCGAGCGCAACCAAATAGTCGTAGATTATATTGCAAGTATGACGGACGATTATTTTATAGATTTATACGAATACTTATTCCCTAATTCCACTAAAAAACTGCGCTACGTTAGTTATTTTAGATAAAATTAAAAGGTCGTCTAATGACGACCTTTTAAAATGCTTTATTTCTCTTTATTTAGCGAATATCAGCCTTTAATAACTTATTTCGAGTATTTATTCATTGTAAAAAGTTGTTCGTTGTAGGCGTTATCTAGGCTTATTTTTGCTTTCTTCTTTGAAATGCGTGTTCAATAAGTTTTGCTATTTCCATAACGATAATAGGAACGATTGCTAAACCTAATCCGAGCACGTACATTTGCCAAGGAAGAACTACAAGACCAAAGGCAATACGCACGGGGGTAAAGAGAACGAGCGCAACCAAAGCAATTGACGCGAGCGCTGCCCAGTTAAGGGTACGGTTGGTGAACGGTCCGATTTTGAATATCGAGTGTTCGGAGCGCATATTAAAAGACTGCAAAGTTTGAGAGAGAGCCAAAGACATAAACGCCAAAGTTTGACCGCCTTCAAGCGTTCCCGTATAATTTATTCCAACTCTAAAACCAATGAGCGCCAAAATACCAAACATAAATCCTTGTAAAACTATTCTAACGCCAAGACCGTGAGCAAAAATTCCTTCCTTTTTCGGCTTGGGTTTACGACTCATAACGTCGCTTTCAACGGGCTCCATACCAAGCGCAATTGCGGGTAAACTGTCCGTTACAAGGTTTATCATCAATAGTTGCATTGAAAGGAAGGGCGATTTTTGCCACAAAATCATAGCAAAGAATACAGCAACGACTTCACCGATATTAGTTCCAAGCAAGAAACCTACTACCTTTCTTATATTTGCGTATATTCCACGGCCTTCTTTTACGGCTTCAACTATTGTTGCAAAGTTGTCGTCCGTTAAGGTCATATCCGCTGCTCCCTTGGCTACGTCCGTTCCCGTTATACCCATAGCGCAACCAATGTCCGCAGCCTTTAAGGCAGGAGCGTCGTTAACACCGTCACCCGTCATGGATACGACCTGACCTTTGCGCTGCCAAGCCTTGACTATGCGGATCTTGTTTTCGGGAGA